>NZ_JBEZXZ010000114.1:0-28138 GCF_040638275.1 Actinoplanes sp. NPDC026623
CCCACGAACAGCGTAAAAACGAACCACCAGCAGTTCGTGGGCACCCCCGGCCCCACCCGTCCACCGCAAGCAAAATGCCACCCACAGCCAGAAGCCCAACCACCTACGAAAGCGTCGACAACACCGACCCCAAGCGCGCTGAGGAGCCAGGCAGGAAAGCTGCGCTACCAACGCCGGCTCCCGGCCAGATCCGCCGGGCGGCCGTGAGGCATGCCGCGCAGCACCGCGGCCGCTTCGCCACGGCGCCGCACGCTGAGCTTCTCGAGCAGGTTGTGCACGTGGTTCTTGACCGTGCGTACCTCGATGAAGAGCAGCTTGGCGATCTCCTTGTTGGACATGCCCCGGTCGATCAGGCCGAGGATCTCCCGCTCCCGGGCGGTGAGCCGGCCGATGCCGTTCGGCGGCCCGGCGTCCCGGCCGCGGCCCATCCGCCGCATCAGGGCCGCGGCGACCGGCGGCGGGCAGGAGATCTCGCCGCGCCCGACCGTCGCCAGCACGCTGAACAGGGCCTCGTCCGGCTCGTGCCGCAGCACGTACCCGGTGACGCCGGCCTCGGCGCAGGCGACCGCCTCGTCCTCGTCCGTGGTGACGCCGAGCGCGATCACCCGGGAGCCGGCGCCGGCCGCCGCCCGGCAGATCTCCAGGCTGCCGGGCGTGGTCAGGCTGACGAGTACCACTGCGAAGCCCTCGGCGGACAGCAGGCCGGCCGCGTCCTCGGCGTCGGCCGCGCCGGTGGCCGCGCTGACGTTCGGCTGCGCCCGGAGCCGGGTGATCAGATGATCGCGGAGGATCCGGAGATCGTTGACGACCAGGACCCGCAGGGAGCCCTCCCGCGAGAGTGTCATGAGCGGATTCACTGGCCCTACCTCGACGATTCAGGCGATGGGATAGAGAGGATGCGGGCATCGTGAAACGGCACCGGATCGGTGGGGGGATCGAACTGGCGGACGGCCCACGCGGCCCTTCCGTACCGAGGCGACGGTAACGATCGATGTTGACCTGCCGCTGAAGCGGCGCTGAAACAGCCCGCGGCGCGACGGTATGTTGGCCCGATGAATTTCTCCCGGTACGTCGCCGAGCACGAGGTTTCGCTGGAAACGATCGATCCGGCCGCGCCGTTCGACGACCTCGAGCCGCTCGCCGAGCGTCTCGCTGCGGCCCGGGTGATCGCCATCGGGGAGAACGCCCATCTCGTACGCGAGTTCTACCTGCTGAGGCACCGCCTGCAGCGGTTCCTGGCGGAGCGGCTGGGTTTCACCGTGTACGCGATGGAGTCCGGCTTCAGCGAGGGTCTCGCCGTCGACGCGTGGGTGCGGGGCGAGCGGCCCGTGGAGGATCTGCGGGCGGTGGCCGACGACGGCATCACCTACACCATGGGCCGGTGCGGGGAGATGCGCGATCACCTGACCTGGATGCGATCGGCGGCCCCACCGGTGCGGTTCTTCGGATTGGACGTGCCGGGTTCGACCGCGTCGACGCTGCCGGCGCTCGAAGGGGTACGGCGCTATCTGCACGACGTGGACCCGGACGCCGAGGCGGTGCTGAGCCGGTTGGAGGCGCTGGCCGGCAAGTTCTCCGGCGAGCATTCGCTGCCTGCGTACGCGGCATATCACGGCCTCGATGCGGCCGAGCGGGATCACCTCACCGCGACCTACGCGGAGCTGGCGACCCGGTTCGACGCCCTGGAGCCGGAGTATCGGGCCGCCGCCGGAGCCGAGGCCTACGGGGTCGCCCGGCACGAGTTGCGCCTCGCGGTGCTGCTCGATCAGGCGATGCGCGGCTACGCGGCGCAGATGGCGGGCGACGGCGAGCCACCGGCGGTGCATCCGAGGGTCGCCGCCCGCGACCGCGGCATGGCCGAGTCGGTCTTCTGGCTGCTCGACCGCTTCGGCCCGGACGCCAAGATCATTGTGGCGGCGCACAACAGCCACATCCAGCGCACCCCGGTGCAGACGCCGATGTTCGCGCTGTCGGCGGCCGGGCATCACCTGGCGGCCCGGCTGGGTCCGGCGTACGCGGCGGTGGGGGTGACCTGCACCGGCGGGCGGACGGTGACGCACCGCGCGGACGCCGCGGCCCCGGGCGGGGTGGCCATCCACGGCACCGACCTCGCGGCGCCGGAGCAGGGCAGCATCGAGGCGGCGCTGGCGGGGCGGCTGAGCGTGGTGGATCTGCGCCCGGCGCGGGCCGGGGGTGTCAGCGGTGGCCCGGACCGCATCCGGATCCTCGACCGCTACCAGCAGGCGCCGGTCGTCGACGCCTACGATCTCGTGATCAACGTGCCGGAGGTCAGCCCGGCCGGTCAGGTGTCAGACGAGGGCCTCGGCCGCGGGTGACGCCGCGGGGACCCTGGAGATCTTGTCGCGGTACATGGCGGCGTCCGCCTCCGCGGTCAGCGCCGCCAGGCCGGTCGCGGCGCCGGCGGGACGGTAGGCGGCGCCGATGCTGACGCCGACCGCGACCTCCTGCCCGTCGAGCGCCATCGGCCGCTCGATGGCGGTGCGCAGCCGGAGGCCGAGCTCGGCGGCCACGGCCGGGCCGGTGTCCGGCAGGAGCACGACGAACTCGTCGCCGCCGAGGCGGCCGACCAGGTCGCCGGCGCGCAGGCCGGCGCTCAGCCGGTGGCCGGCCTCGCTCAGCAGGAGGTCGCCCGCCGCGTGGCCGAGGGTGTCGTTGACCTGCTTGAAGCCGTTCAGGTCGAGCAGCAGCACGGTCATCTCCCGGCCCGCCTGAGCGTCGGCGTACTCGGCGATCCGGGCCCGGTTCGGCAGGCCGGTGAGGCCGTCGTGGGTGGCCTGATGCTGCAGGATCTTGCGGATGGCGTCCAGCTCCTTGACCTGGCGGGCGAAGGCGGACGACTGTGTGCCGCTGAGCAGCGCGACGAACAGGTGGATGGCGACCGCGAACGGCAGGTCCTCCCCGCGTACGGCGTGGTCGCCGAGGGCGATCACCGTGACGGCGAACACGCCGGAGGTGGCGGCCCAGGCGATCAGGGCGCCGCGCAGCTGGTGCCGCAGGGCGCCCGCGACGATCGGGATGATCAGGCCGGGCCAGGTGGTTATGCCGTCGTACACCTGGAACCAGACGACGATGCCGCCCATGACGAAGACATCGCAGGCGACCTGGCCGGCGCTCAGCGCGGCGTAGCGCGGGCCGTCCGGGCGCCGGAAGTTGATCAGCGCGAAGACGTTGCCGATCGCCATCACGAGCACGCCGATCAGGCACACCGTGAGCTGCGACAGGTCGGTGCCGGGAGACGGGATGCCCAGCCAGCCGGCGAGGAACAGCGCCGTGGCGAGCAGGCCGCCGCCGCGCGAAAGGAAGGTAGCCCCCTCGATGGTGCGTCGTTTCCGCAGCAGAGAGGGTTCGGTCCGGGCACTCATATGGTCTCGGATCGGCCGGGGCGACCGGATCATGAGGTTGCGCCGGGGCCGGGCGGTGTGGCGCCGGTCGCGGTGACGCGGATGACTCCGTATTGCAGGGCGACGGCAACGAGACTGCACCCGAGGGCCCGTAACCATTAGGGGTGACCAGTCCCCGCCAGGCACGATCAGCCGCCGCTCCCGCCGTCGGGTACCGCTGGTACCTCGGTATCAGCGGTCCCGTCCTGATCGCCGGGTCACTGGTCGGCCCGCAGGTGCGTCCCTGGGTGTACATGGCGGTGACGGCCTCGGTGGTGGTCGCCTTCGTGGTCGGCGTGCGCCGGCATCGGCCGGCGTGGGCGGCACCGTGGTGGCTGCTGGTCGCGGCGGTGGGCACGTCGACGCTCGCCAACCTCGGGTGGGCGTTGTCGCTCACCCCGGCGGGTGTGCCGCGGTTCCCGTCCGTCGGTGACTTCTTCTATGCGGCGACGCTGATCCTGCTGGCGCTGAGCGTCTACTGGTGGGTGCGTCCCGGGCAGCGCCGTGGCGGCGCGGTGGAGGCGGGCATCATGGCGCTCG
The DNA here is from genome assembly GCF_040638275.1 of Actinoplanes sp. NPDC026623. Classification (NCBI taxonomy): domain Bacteria; kingdom Bacillati; phylum Actinomycetota; class Actinomycetes; order Micromonosporales; family Micromonosporaceae; genus Actinoplanes; species Actinoplanes sp. NPDC026623. The sequence continues at coordinate 3,942 of NZ_JBEZXZ010000114.1, forward strand.
GGGGTGGCGCGTTCTCCTGGGCCCTGGTGATAGAGCCGATGCTGTTCGACGGCCGGTTCAGCGGCCTGCGGCTGGGCAGCTACCTGCTGTACGCCGGCATCGACGTGGTCATCTTCGTGCTCACGGTCCGCGTCGTCGTCGTGTCCCGGGTCCGCACGACCGCCTACCGGCTGATGGTCGCCTCGGCCATCCTGCTGGTCCTCACCGACACCGTGAACTTCGCGGCCCTGCTGAACGGCACGACCTTCGACACGCTGACCGCGACCGGCTGGCTGGGCGCCTACCTGCTCATCGGCGGTGCGGCGCTGCATCCCACGATGGCGCGCAGCACCGGCATCGTCACCCGGAATCCGTCGCAGGCGTCGCGAAGACGAATGCTTGTCTACGTGTCCCTGATCATCGCCATCGGCGGGCTGACCGTCACCAGCCTGGTCGCCGACCTCGGACCGCACTCGCCGCGGACGATCGTGCTGGAACTGCTCGGCTGTGCGATGTCGATCCTGCTGATCGTTCGCCTGTCGCAGCTCGCCTCGCTGCTGAACCGCCGGGCCCTGCTCGACGGCCTCACCGGGCTCGGCAACCGGGCGCTGCTGCAGGACCGCCTCGACGCCACCAGCCACCAGGACGAGGTGCTCCTGCTGGTCGACCTCGACGGCTTCCGCGATTTCAACGACAGCTTCGGCCACCAGGCCGGCGACGCGGTACTGCTCGAGGTGGCCCGGCGGCTGCGTACCGTCCTGCCCGACAACGCCACCGCGGTGCGCATCAGCGGCGACGAGTTCGCCGTGCTCACCGCCGCCGGCGACGGCCTCGACGGCACGGCCATCGCCCAGCGCCTCCTCGACAGCCTGCACGACCCGTACCTGCTGCCGGGCATCCCGTCCCGGCGGCTCGCGGTGAGCATCGGCGTGGTACCCGTACCGGCGAACACCTCGCGCACGCACGCCCTGCGCGACGCCGATCTGGCGCTTCGCAGCGCCCGGCACCACGGCGGGGAGCAGTACGCCGTCTACGACGCGGCCCTGCACGCCGAGCGGCTGGTCAACACCAAGCTGGTGGCCGACATGCACCACGCCCTCGACGCCGGCGAGTTCAGCGTGCACTATCAGCCGATCGTCGAGCTGGCCACCGGCGAGATCGTCGCCGCCGAGGCGTTGCTGCGCTGGACCCGCCCCGACGGCACCTCCATCTCGCCGGCGCAGTTCATCCCGCTCGCCGAGCAGAGCGGGGCCATCACGGCCATCGGCGGCTGGGTCATGTCCCAGGTGTGCGCCGACCTGTCCACCCTGCACCGCGAGCACGGGCTCTCGGTGACCGTGAACGTCTCTGCGCATCAGCTGCGCGACCCGCGGTTCGCGCAGACCGTCCTCGACCTGCTGCGGCACCACGGCGTGCCGGGCTCGGCGCTGATCGTGGAGATCACCGAGACGGTGCTCATCACGTCCGTGGTCGACGCCGCCACCGCCACCGAACAGCTGCAGACCCTGCGCGATCACCAGGTCCGGATCGCCATCGACGACTTCGGCACCGGCTATTCGTCGCTGGCCTACCTGCGCCAGCTTCCCGTCGACATCCTCAAGATGGACGGCTCCTTCACCGCGCAGCAGGTCGAGCAGAGCACCGAGCGGGACCTCGCCTTCATCAGCACGATCCTGGAGCTGAGCCGCATCCTGGGGCTGCGCACGATCGCCGAGGCGGTGGAGACCGCCGCACAGTCCGACCGGCTGAACGCGCTCGGCTGCGACCAGGCGCAGGGCTACCACTTCGCCCGGCCGGCGCCGCTCGCGGTGCTGCATGAGCTGCTCCGCAAGCGCGCCGTCGGCGCCGAGCTCGTCACCCCGCAGGCGGCGGGCTAACCGGGCACGGACCGCTTCACCTCGAGGTTGCGGAAGCGCGGCGCGCCGGAACACAGCGCCGCCATCTGCCGGGCGAACGCGCCGGTCTCGGGCAGCTCGCTGTTGGCCATGGCCGCCTCGTACGAGGGAAACTCCACGATGGTCACGAAGGACCCCGGGTTGTCCCGGTCCTGCGTGACGGTGAGCCGGAATCCCTTCGGCGCCTCGCCCATCTGGGCAATCTGGGCGTCACCGAGCGCCCACATCTCATCCGGCCGGTCGGTCTCGTACTCGATGATCTGGATAAAGCTCATCCAAGCCTCCCGGATGTCCGAATTGTGGCTCGAAATTACCAGTCCTCCCGGCCTGGGACCCCGCCCGAGACCCCGATGAACCCGATCGAATGACGCCGTCACCGTGGTGACTTCCCGCTCAAGATCATTGATACTGTCCCCCGCCGGGAAGCCACCGGCGGGTGGCACGCATCATTTTTCAACGGCCGGAGACGCGAGCCATGGCGCAGGACGACGCACCCGACCCGTTCGCGGACCTCGCGGACTGGGCCAAGGAGACCGAGCGCAAGGTGCGGGCCGAGCGCCGGCGCGGCGGGCTGCTGCGGAAGGTGCCGATGGTCATCGTGGGCGCCGGTGCGCTGCTGGCGACGGCCCTCGTCGTTCCGCAGGTCTGGCCGTCGGCGTCCGGCGACGGCCCGAGCGCCCCCGCGGACGTCACCGCGACCACGTCGCGGAGCGCCGCGGTGACCGGCCCGTTCGCCGGCACGCCCGCCGCGGGCTATCCGCTGGGCGCGGCCGGCATCACCCTGCCGAAGGCAACCGCGGTCGAGGGTTTCACCGCGACGCAGGTGAGCGCTGCCCTGGGCAAGGTCCGCCGGGCGCTGATCGCCAGCCGGCTGGACGACGAGATGCTCACCGGCCACAACCCGGCCGGGCTGCTGGACCTGCTCGCGCCGAACGCGCGGGCCCGCATCGTCAAGTCGTTCGAGGCCAGGACCGCCGGCGCTTTCGCCACCTGGATCGATCCGGCCGTCCAGCTCGATCCCCGCGAGCAGCCGCGGGTCAGCGGCCGGATCACGTACGCCTCGACGGTCGTCGACGGCATGCGGACGCTGCGGGTCACCACGAACTTCGTCTTCGTGTACGCCTTCACCGGCGCCGGGCACCCCCTCGCGGCCGCGCACGACGAGCTCCAGTGGGAGTTCCCGTCCACCAGGAACCTGCGCGCCGGCGACCGCGGCATGTGGATGGGCGACGCGACGTCGTACACGGCGCTGGTCGACTGCGACGCGGCGAGCAGGGGGCTGCTGGCGCCGACCGTTCACCCGGCCGAGCCGGAGCCGGACGAGACCGAGGACCCGAAGGAACTGCTCCGGGCCGACCACGACCTGGACATCCAGGACGACTGCGCCTGACCGAACTTTCGTGTCCTAAGTCGAAAGTTTGAATAATTTCATAGAAAGTCATGGACGTTTCGGGGTGACTTCGATCAAGATATTCAGAATCATGAATTTCACTGGTCACCAGGAGCGCCCATGAAACGTGCGGTAGCGGCCGCCTTGCTCATCGGAACATTCATCGCGGCGCCGGCGCAGGCCGCCGACCCGCCCCAGGAGCCGGGGATCACCCTCCGCACGTACGACATCGGGTTGCCGATGAACCGGGTCTGCGAGCTCAAGCCCGGACAGACGCCCAACGTGGACAAGCTGATGTCCACGGTGGACTGGTCGACGGACGAGCAGTTCGGCCTGTCGGACAACTTCGTCACGCACGCGCTGGCCAACCTCACCGCGCCGGCCGCGGGCGCGTACACGTTCCGGCTCACCAGCGACGACGGTTCGAAGCTGTGGATCGGCGACAAGCTGGTGATCGACCACGACGGGCCGCACGGCGCCGAGCCCAAGGACGGCACGATCGACCTGCCCGCGGGGGTGCACCCGCTGCGCATCGAGCACTTCGAGCGCGACGGCGGCCAGCGGCTGACGCTCGCCTGGCGCCCGCCGGGCGCGAGCGACTTCGCGGTGGTGCCGGCGGGCGCGCTCAGCACCGACGCCGGGGTGGTCCGGGTGACCGCGCCCGGGCGCAAGGAGTGCATCGCCGGCACCGACACGCCCGGCGACGGGCTGCCGCTCACCGCCGTGCATCCCGGTTACGACCTCACCGACCTGCGGCCGCCGGGCTTCGAGCCGCAGGTCACCGGCATCGCCTGGCGGCCCGACGGCAAGATGCTGCTCTGCACGTGGGGCGGCTCGGACACCGTCGCCGGCGAGGTCTACCTGGTCGACGGCGTCACCGGAAGGACCGGGCCGGGCAGCGTCACCTACCGCAGGCTCGCCGGGAACCTCAAGGAGCCGATGGGCATCGCCGTCGTCGACGGCATGGTGTACGTGTCACAGAAGCACGAGCTCACCGAGCTCAGCGACACGAACGGCGACGAGGTGCTGGACGCCCGGCGCACCGTGGCCACCTGGCCGTTCGGCGGCAACTTCCACGAATTCGCGTTCGGCCTGCTCTACCGGGGCGGGAACTTCTACCTCAACCTGTCGGTCTCGATCAACCTGGGCGGGGAGACCACCGACCCGCAGCCGGTCGGCGGCCGCGGCACCAGCATCGTGGTCAACCGGCGCACCGGGAAGGTGACCACGGTCGCGGGCGGCCTGCGCACCCCGAACGGCATCGGCTGGGGCCCCGGCGGCGACCTGTACGTCACCGACAACCAGGGCGGGTGGCTTCCGGCCTCCAAGCTGATCAAGATCCAGCGGGGCGCCTTCTACCAGCACTACACCAACCCGGACGGCCCCTTCGACGCCGAGCCGGTCACCCGCCCGGTGCTGTGGCTGCCGCAGAACGAGATCGCCAACTCGCCCAGCACCCCGGTGCTGCTGAGGTCGGGACCGTACCGCGGGCAGTTCCTCATCGGCGACGTCACCTACGGCGGGCTTCAGCGCGCGTACCTGGAGACGGTGCACGGACAGGAGCAGGGCGCGGTGTTCCGGCACACCCAGGGCCTGGAGGCCGGCGTCAACGAGGTGTCGATCGGCCCGGACGGCGCGATCTACCTCGGCGGGCTCGGCGCCGACGGCAACTGGGGCCAGGAGGGCAAGCTCCGGTACGGCCTGCAGAAGCTCACCCCGAACGGCACCGACGTCTTCGACATGAAGACCATGCGGGCCACCGCCACCGGGTTCAAGATCGAATACACCAAGCCGCTCTCCGACGCGACCATCGCGAGGCTGCCCACCGCGTACGCGGTGGAGCAGTGGCGCTACGTGGCCACTCCGCAGTACGGCGGCCCGAAGGTGGACCAGGAGACGCTGCGGGTGACCGCGGCCAAGGTCTCCGCCGACCGCCGCACCGCCACGCTGACCGTCGCCGGGCTGCGCCGCGACCACGTGGTGCACCTGCGCTCGCCGCGCCCGTTCAGCGCCCGGGACGGCGAGACACTGTGGAGCACCGAGGCCTGGTACACGCTGAACGAGGTCCCCGGACCCCGGGCGCAGCAGGTCCACTACGAGGCCGAGGAGGGCAACCGGGAGGGCGGCGCCGCCCTGGCCACCGACCACCGCGGCTACTCCGGCGTCGGTTTCGTCGCCGGCTTCGGCGCGCTGAACGCCGCCACCACCACGCACGTGACGGTGGACAAGGCCGGGGACTACGCGGTCGGGCTGCGCTACTCCAACGGCCCCAACCCGTTCAGCGGCACCAAGACCGTGAGCGTCCACGTCAACGGGCGCAAGGTCCGGCAGGTCGCGCTGCCGTCGACGGTCAGCTGGGACGAGTGGGCGACGGCCACCGAGACGCTGACGCTGCGCAAGGGCGTGAACGCGATCCAGTACCGGGTCGACGCCCTCGACACCGGGCACGTCAACCTCGACCTGGTCAGCGTTCGCCGTCCCGGGCAGCGGATCGCGCTGTTCGACGGGCACGGGCTGGACGACTGGCAGCACACCGACGGGCGGCGCCCGCAGTGGCCGGTCGTCGAGGGCGGCGCGATCGAGGTGTGCTGCGGTGACCTGCGCACCAAGGAGGCCTTCGGTGACTACCGGCTGCACGCCGAATTCAAGGTGCCGCTGCTGCCTCCCGACGTGACCGGGCAGAACCGCGGCAACAGCGGCATCTATCAGCAGGAAAGATACGAAATTCAAATTCTCGACTCGTACGGGGACACCACGCTCGACACCAACGAGGCCGGCGCGATCTACCTGGTCAAGGCCCCGGACGTGAACGCGTCCACCGCGCCGGAGACGTGGCAGAGCTACGACATCACGTTCCACGCGGCCCGCTACGACGAGACCGGCAACAAGACCGCCAACGCCCGCGTCACCCTGGTCTGGAACGGCCGGAAGGTGCACGACGAGGTGGAGATACCGGCCGGCACCGGCGGCAACATCCCCGAGTGCCCGGCCACCGGCGCCATCCGCCTGCAGGACCACGGCAACAAGGTCCAGTACCGCAACGTCTGGATCGAACCGCTCACCTAGCGGCCCGGCCGGCAGCGGGTGGCGAACCACCCGCTGCCAGTCAGGCGCAGCTCAGTCCTCGCGGCCGCAGTTGAACCGGGCCACGCCGGCCGCCATCCGGATGCCGCCGAGGAGATGAGCCAGCAGCAGCGGGTCGGAGTAGTACTCGGCCTTGTGCCCCATCGCGGTGTAGAAGGCGCGACCCCCGTCGTACGGCTGGCACCAGGAGATCGGGTGGTGCCGGCCCATCCCCGGCGAGCCGCCGGGGACGCTGTAGCCGCGCGGGTCGTAGGTCCGCTCGTCCACCTCGGCCAGGACCCGTACGGTGTCGCGCGGGTTGGTGCGGAAGTTGTACCACTCCTCCTCGCGCGACCAGCGGCGCGGCAACGGCCGGGTGGCGGCGGTGTCGTGGCCGAGCACCTTCACCGTGGCGACCTGGAACTGCGCGTTGACCGACCCCGGGTGGTCGCGGAAGTACGCACCGACCAGCCCGCCGTACCAGGACCAGTCGTATTCGGTGTCCGAGGCGGCGTGGATGCCGGCGTAACCGCCGCCGGCGCGGATGTAGCCCTCGAAGGCGGCCTGCTGCGCCTCGTTCAGCACGTCACCGGTGGTGCTCAGCCACACCACGACGTCGTAACGGGCGAGGTTCGCCGGAGTGAACGCCGCGGCGTCCTCGGTCGCGTCGACCCTGAAGTGGTGCTCGGCGCCGAGTTGCCGGATCGCGGCGACCCCGGCCGGGATCGAGTCGTGCCGGAACGCCGCGGTCTTCGAGAAGACCAGCGCGCTGAACCGGTAATGATGCCCGGAGCCTCCCGTGCCGGTGGTGGCCGCGGCGGCCGGCACCGCCGGGCCCGCGAGCCCCACCGATACCACCGCCGCCACCAGATACCTGACCATCCGCTTCATGAACCCTCCTCAGCGTTTGTGCGCTTCTATCGGGCCTCCGATCGAAGGGTATGACTTTCCGGCGGACCCGGGGAAGACGTCCGTCTGATCAGGATGATTCACGGCTGCGGCCGGAACTCCATCCGGGCCAGCATCAGCATCATCGCGGCCAGGCCGCCGACCAGGGCGAGCCAGGACCAGGCCCAGCCGGCGGTCAGGGTCAGCGCCACGAACGCCGAGAGCGCGACCAGCCAGATGACCACGGTGTAGAGCCCGAACCTCGCGGCCGCCGCCGGATCCTTGGTGAAGCGGTCGCCGACCTCGGCGTGTGACGCACCGAGCCGGACCACCCACGCCTTGTGCCGGTTGGTCTGTGTGCCGCCCAGGTAGGCGAGCAGCGCGATGCCGGCCAGGGCGACGATCACGCCGGCGATCAGCCACGGCAGGTCGGAGCTGCGCAGCCACAGCCAGGCCGCGCCGAGCCCGGTGAGAACCAGCGCCGTGCCGGCACCGTAGCCGGCGGCCCGGCCGGCCGGCATGGGGTGGTTGCCGGTGGTCTCCTGGCGCAGCGCGTCGGCGGTGCCGGCGCCGGCCGCCAGCGCGAGGACGACGACGGCGACCAGCTGAACGCCGTACGCGATTGTGACGACCGTCGCGGCGAGGACCAGCACGGCGAGCGCGGCGGCCGCGACCACGGCGAGCCCGATCGTGCGCAACAGGTATGCCGGCCGGGGCCGGACCTGGTGCCGCGCCCACGCGGACGCCTCGGTCTCCGGTGCCGGGCCGGTCAGGTCCAGCGCGCCGCGCAGGTCGCCCAGTTCGTCGATGGCGCGGCGGGCGGCGACGTCGGGGTCCACACCGGACGCCTCGAGCTCGGCGACCCGGGCGATCAGGTTGGCGCGGATCTCCTCCTTGAGGTCCTGGCGCTCGGTGCTCATCTCGACGCCCGCGAACACCTCGTCGAGCAGGCGGTGGAGGTGCGGGGCGGGCCCGGTCGAGGAGTTGTCGGAGGTGCTCACTGTGACTGCCTTTCGGAGGCTGCGGCGCCGGAGCCGTCGGAACGGTCCAGGTCGAGCAGGACGTCGATGATGTCGCGGGTGACCGTCCAGGTCGCCACGTTGCGGCGATAGACGGCCAGGCCCGCATCGGTGATCCGGTAGTACTTGCGGCGCCCGCCCTGCGTCTCGTCGCCCCAGTAGGCCTCGATGAGGCCGTCCTTGGCGAGACGCCGGTATGTCGCGTAGAGCGTCGCCTCTTTGATCTCGTGGCGGCCGTCGGTGGCGTCACGGATCCGTTTGAAGATCTCGAAGCCGTAGCTGTCGTCGTGGCGCAGGAAGCCCAGCACGATCGTGTCGGTATGCCCGCGCAGCAGGTCGGCCGCGAAGACATCCGTGTTCGCGGCTGGAGGGTCGGACAAGTTCTCACTCACGACGACTACTGTATCAGATCAAGTACCTGTCGCCATTGAGATGTTCGGCCGGCTCAGCCGGCTCACAGGTGCCGGCGGCTAGCTTGCCCGGATGGTGGCCCCACGAAGACTGTTACTGGGCGGCGCGGCCGGCGCGGTCTCGTTCGTCGTCGTCTTCCTCGTCAACGACGCGATCAAGCCCGGCTACGAACCGATGCGCGACTTCGTCAGCGAGGCGGCGATCGGCCGGGGCGGGTGGGTGCAGATCGCCAACTTCCTGGTCACCGGCGTCCTGCTGATGGCCTCCGCCGTCGCGCTGTCACGAACCGCCGGCGCCTGGACCGGCCGCCTGGTGGGATTCGTCGGCGCGGGCCTGGCCGCCGCGGGCGTGTTCGTCTCCGACGCCGTGCCGCACGACCACGCGACCTGGCACGGCATCGCGCACAACGTGGTGTCGGTCTTCGTCTTCGGGTCGCTGACGCTGGCGTGCTTCACCGCCGCGCGGTGGCGGCCGACGCCGGGCTGGCGCCGCTACTGCAGGAGCACCGGCGTCGCCGTGCCGGTCCTCTTCGTGGCCGCCGGAGCGGTCGCGGACACGAGCGGCCTGTGGCAACGCCTGACGATCGTGGTGGGCTGGTCGTGGCTGGCCGTCCTCGAGCTACGGGCCAGGCGAGCCGCACGCCCCGAATAGCGCCGGCCCTGGTCTCAGCGGTCCCGCTCGGACAGGTCCGGGGCGACCCCCGGCGCAGACGATGCGGAAGCGGACCGGCTCGATCGCGCTGCGCGTGACGGGCGGCGGCCGGGTCACCGGCGTCCGGCCCGCTACCCGGTCCGGGTCGTCCCGGCCCGCTACCTGGTCCGGGTCGTCCCATGCGCGGCGAACGACCGGCGGTCGCCCTGCCAGGCCTGGCGGGGCGCCACCGCCTCCAGCGCGGCCAGGTCGTCGCCGGACAGGTGGACCCCGGCGGCCGCCGCGTTCTCCGCGATCCGGCCCCGGCTGCGCGTACCCGGGATCGGGACGACGTCCGGACCCTGCGCCAGCAGCCAGGCCAGGGCCAGCTGTCCCGCGGTGACCCGATGCCGGCCGGCCAGCTCGGCCAGGGCCCGCACCAGGGCCAGGTTCCGGGTGAGGTTCTCGTCCGCGAACCGCGGGTCCTCGCCGCGGAAGTCCCCCGCCGGAAACGGTCCGGGCGGAAGCGCCCCGGTCAGCAGGCCCCGCCCGAGCGGGCTGTACGGGACCAGGCCGACGCCGAGGCGCCGGGCGGCGGGCACGACATCGTCCTCCGGCTCGCGCCACGACAGCGACCACTCGAACTGCACCGCGGCGATGGGGTGCACCGCGGCGGCCCGCTCGAGCTGATCCGGATTGACCTCGGCGAGCCCGAGGTGGCGTACCTTGCCGGCGGCCACCAGCTCGGCCATCGCGCCGACGGTCTCGGCCACGGGCACCTCGGGGTCGACGCGGTGCAGGTAGTAGAGGTCGATCGTGTCGACGCCGAGCCGCTCGAGGGAGGCCTCGCAGTAGCCGCGCACGTGGTCCGGCCGGCCGTCGAGCCGCACGCCACCGGCGTCGCGGACGATGCCGAACTTCGTCGCCAGCACGATGTCGTCGCGGCGGCCGGCGAGGGCCCGCCCGACGAGGCGCTCGTTGTGTCCCCCGCCGTAGCTCATCGCGGAGTCGATCATGGTGATGCCGAGGTCGAGCGCGTCGTGGATCACGGCGGTCGACTCGGCGTCGTCGGCCGGCCCGTACGCCTGCGAGAAGCCCATGCAGCCGAGACCGAGCGCCGAGCTGACCAGGCCGGTGGTGCCGAGGTGCCGTGGTGTCATGCCATCGAGCCTGCAACCGGCCCTTTGATAAGTCCAAGATGGAGTTGCGCTGGAACTCATCGCGACACACGATGAATGGGTGGAGCTGCGCCAGCTGACCTACTTCGAGGCCGTGGCCCGCTACGGCGGGTTCACCCGGGCGGCCGAGCGGTTGCACGTCGCCCAGTCGGCCGTGTCCGCGCAGATCAAGGGGCTGGAAAGGGAGCTGGGCACGCCGCTGTTCGCGCGTACCACCCGGCGGGTGAGCCTCACCGAGGCGGGCGAGTTGTTCCTGCACCGGGTGCGCCGCGCCCTCGACGAGCTCGACGGCGCCCGCGGCGACCTCGCCGACCTGGCGGCGGTGCTCGGCGGGCGGGTGGTCATCGGGGCCACGGCCGTGGTGGGCTCGTTCGACCTGCCGGGCGCGCTCGCCCGCTTCCACGCCCGCTACCCGGGCGTCGCGCTCAGCCTGCGCTCGGGGCTGATCGCCGGGCTGCTCGCCGACCTGGACTCCGCCGAGATCGACCTGGTGGTGGGCCCGGTGCACCACGATCTGCCGTCGCACTTCTCCGCGCACCGCATCGTGGACGAGGAGATGAAGCTGATCCTGCCGCCCGGGCACCGGCTGACGCGCGCCGATCCGGTGCGGTTCGCCGACCTTGGTACGGAATCGTTCGTCTGCCTGAGCGCCGCCAGCGGCCTGCGGGCGATCCTGGACGACGCCGCGACCCGGGCCGGGTTCCAGGCCCGGGTGCCGTTCGAGGCGCACAGCCCGGCCAGCGTCCGCGAACTGGTCGGCGCGGGCCTCGGCGTGGCGCTGCTGGCGCGTTCGGCCGCGGTGGCGCCGGGCCCGGCCGTCGCGGTGCGGTCGCTGCGACCGGCGCCCCTGCACCCGCCGATCGGCCTGATCCATCATCGCGACCGCCGGCTCAGTGCGGCCGCGCGGGCCTGCCGGCGCCACCTCATCGCGCTATGACAGCCGGCTCACGCGGGGTCGCCCGTGCTGATGCTCACCCAGAGGGACCAGGAACTGCATTTGGTGTTCGGTGCGGTCCCGCCGTTTCGGGTGCACGACCGGAGTTTGACCCGGCCGGTCTCATTCATGTCGTAGTAGCAGGTGACGGTCCAACCTTCGCCCTGGCCGTTCTGACACTCGCCCGAGCGGCCGTAGTCGGTCTGCCACCCGGTCACCGAGCGCAGCCCGTCCGCGTGCATATCCCTCGCGGTGATGTCGTCACCGTTGGCGATGAAGCAGCCTTCGGTCACCCAGTAGAAGGGGGCTTCGTGCACAATTTCCCTGCAGTATTCGCCAATGGCGGCGGAGGCCGAAGCCGTCGGCAGGGCGCCGGCGACCTACGCGGCGGCGCCGATCTCCGAAGCGCAGCGGGCGACGAGTTTCACGATGTTCTCCCATCGGATTGACCGGGAGGGCGCCGCGCCCACACCCACATCCGCCCGGTGTTGACGTTTCGCCTGGTCGATGAATTCCGGTTCGGACGCTGGTTGTCGATCCAGCGATACGCCCCCGATCTACCGGCACGAGTGTTGAGCATTACCATGATGCGATTCCGCAAGTCGTTTCTCCATTTCGCAGGACCGGCGCGGTTGGTGCGGACGATCCTTACAGTCCAGAATGGACACCGTCCAGCATTGGCAGTTCTTTGTGATTCTCTGCATGGTTGACAACCGGGCGCCCCGGCAGGCCCGTCCGCGCGCGACGCCGCACGCCACAGATCTTGAGAGGACGCTGAGCGGCCTTCAGGGTTTTCACAGCGGGCGCCGCGCAGTATCCGATGTGCCAACCGTGCCGTCGCTGCGGGGAGTCGACATGCAGGATCTTTCCGTTCGTCATCAAGCCATTGCTCCGGGCGACCGGGCGGCGCGGCGCGGGCGGTGGGCCGCGGCGTGCCTGGCGTTCGTCGCCGGCGAGGCGGCGCTGCGCCTGTACTGGATCGCGGGCGGCCGGTGGGGATACACCGCCTGCGACCGGACCGACCTGGTCGATCCGTCGGGCGGCTGCGGCGCGGACCGGGTCGACGTGGTGCCGCTCTGGCAGGGAGTGGGCGCGGTAGGCGCCCTCGCCGCCGTGGCCGTGCTGATCGCCTACGCGCTCTGGTCTCCCCGCCGGGCGGCGGCCTGCTGCTGGACCGTGGCGACGCTGCTGCTGATCGCCGCGTTCCCCCTGCATCTGCTCTTCGAGATTCCGGCGGGTCTCGCGGGGGACGTCACGGACTGGCGCGACATCGGCGCCCGGCTCGCGCTGGTGGCCGGCGCCGCCGCCTTCGGCGGGCTCGCGAACGCCTGCGGTCCACCGCGCGGGCCCGCGGCCACCGAATATCAGCCGGTGTCGCGGTCGACCCGCCGCTGGGGGTACGCGGCCGCCGCCCTGCCGGTGATCGGCTGGGCGGTGCCGCACGGATTGTGGCTGCTCGGCGTCCCGTTCGGCATCTCCGCCCAGGAACTGGAGGAGGGCCGCCAGGGCCTCTCGACGCCCGCCGGCGTCGCGATCACCGTCGTGCCGCCGCTGGCGGGCCTGCTCGTGCTCGGGCTGGTCCAGCGGTGGGGGCAACGGTTCCCGCGGTGGATGCCCTGGCTGCGCGGCCGGGCCGTTCCCCGGATGCTGGCCGCGGTCCCGGCCGGCGTCGTGGCGATCACCCTGGTCGCCTACGGCCTGCTGAGCGCCGCGGTGTTCACCGGGCAGCTGCTCTCCGGCGACCTCAGCGGCGCGGACCTGCGGGACGGCTGGGCGGTCGTCGGCACCCTGCTGGTGTTCGTCGGCTGGGGCGTGGCGCTGGGCGTCACCACCGCCGGCTATCTCCGGGCCACCAGGTCACCGTCAGGGCCTAGGGACCGCACCGGTCGCAGTGAACGTCCGCCGGCGGATGGCCGGTGGTCAGCGCACGGATCCAGTCGACCAGCCGGACCCGCTTCACCCTGATGTCGTAGAACCGGTCCGGCTCGAAGATCTGGTGGTCGGCGCCGGGCGCGGTGTAGCTGTGCAGGCGCGCCCCGGCGGCCTCGATCGCCGCCTCGTTGCCGTCGATCTCGGCGAGGAGGTCCGGCGGGTTCCCGTGCAACCACCGGGTCAGCTCCGAGGTCGCGTGCGGGTCGTAGGCGAAGTCGAAACGGGCCAGCACGATTGCGGGATCGTGCCGGGCGGCCCGCGCCCAGAACCGGGGTACGCCCCAGTCGCGAGCGGTGAGCCCGTCGACCGCCCAGCCGGGCATCGCGTCGTAGGCGCCCCACCGCGCATCGAGGACGGTGGCGTTGAAATCGGGGTTGTCCGGCCAGGCGCCGGACTGCGCGCCGAACACGGTGACCTTGGCGCCGGGCAGCCGGTCGGCGACGAGGCCGCCGTAGATGGGTGCGGCGACCGAGCCGGCGGTCTTGCCGACGACGACGACCTGTTCGGCGCGGGGATAGTGCTCGGCGAGGTAGGCCAGCGCCGCCGTGCCGTTGACGTAGCCGCGGTGCTCGACGGTCAGCCCCGGCGAGTACGTGTGTGAGGCGTTGCCCAGATGCGCGTCGCCGGTGCAGGAGCTCACGTAGAGGAACGAGTAGCCGGCGAACGGATTGTCGGCCCGGGTGGTGTCGAACATGCCGCTGCGGTTCTCCGGCTCAACGGCAGAGTTGCTCCAGTCGTAGAAGTCGTTCTCGCCGTGTTCGCCGGTGAAGGCACACATCCTGGGGTCCCAGCACACGCCGCCGCCGTTCAGGAAGAACACGACCTTGGCCGGATCGGCCCGCCGCTCCCAGAAGAAGAACCGGCTGCCGTCGGCGCAGTGGCAGTCGCCCGTCGCCGCGACCCGGTTCCACACCATCTCCCCGCGGGCGCCGCTCCGGTGGACGCCGTAGCCGGCCAGCACGAGGGCCAGGACGGCCAGCGGGATGAGGGCGCGGCGGATGTTCGTCATGGGTCACAGGCTGCGCGGTGCGGGAACGGCCGCACACCCACCTGTGGTCATGTGCCGGAACCTGACTTTCGACGGGTTCCGGGCGGTCGCGACGGGGCCTAGGGTTCGCCTGAAATGAGGATTCACCTTGCGGCCCTGCGGGGCGCCCTGCGCGGATCGAGCCTCCAGGATGCCGGCCTCGCCGCGCTCCTGCTGGCCGGCACCTGGGCGGTGCACGGCGCCGACGCCTCCTGGCTGCGGCAGCCGCCGGCCCGGTGTGCCCTGATCGCGGTCTGCGTCGCCGCCGTCACGGTGCGCCGCCGGTGGCCGATCCCGGCGCTCGCCGCGGCGTGGCTGGCCGCGATGGCGCAGATGGCGCTGGCGGCGGGGCCGGTCCCCACCGACCTGGCCGTTCCGATCATCCTCTACACGGTCGCCGTCCGGCGCCGGCGCGAGGTGTCGCTCGCGCTGCTCGGTGCCGCCCTGGTCGCGGCGATGTCCTGGTCGGTGTACGTGGCCCTCGACGGCCGGGCCGACGGCTGGCTCTACGACGGGCGGCCCTTCGGCGCCGGCGGAGCGGAACGCCGGCCGGGGGCCGCCGGCCCGCCTCCGGGCGCGGCGCCCGAGGGACCGCGGCAGGGCGGCCGGACAACCACGACGCCCGGGCCGACGGACTGGGGCGGGCTCCCCGTCCTCGGCTCCCTGCTGGTCGTCGCCTGGGCGATCGGGTGGGGTGTCCGCAGCCGCCGCGCCTACCTCGACGAACTCAGGGCCAGGGCACTGGACCTGGAGCGCGAGCGCGACCAGCGGGCCGCGCTGGCGGTGGCCGCCGAGCGGGCCCGGCTCGCCCGCGAGCTGCACGACGTGGTCGCGCACGGCCTGGCCGTCATCGTGATGCAGGCGCAGGGCGGCGCCGCGGCGTTCGCCAAGCGGCCCGCCGACACCCTCGCCGCGCTGGACACCATCGTGGCGACCGGCCGCGCCTCGCTCGCCGACATCCGCCACGTGCTGTCCGCGGACGGGCAGGCCGACGGCCCCGCCCGCCCGGTGCCGGGCCTGGCTCAGCTACCCCGCCTGATCGATCGGGTACGGCAGGCGGGCACCCCGGTCCAGCTGCGCATCGACGGGTCGCCGCGGCCGCTGCCCACCGGCGTGGACGGCTGCGCGTACCGGATCGTTCAGGAGGCATTGACCAACACCATGAAGCATGCCGGGCCGGGAGCCCGGGCCCGGGTAGCGGTGCGCTACGGCGGCGACGAGCTCGGCATCGATGCCGGCGACGACGGCGCCGGTGGCTCGCCGGCCGGCGGGACCGGTAACGGGCTGCGGGGCATGCGGGAGCGCGCGGCGCTGCTGGGCGGCGAGGTGACCGCGGGCCCGGCGCCGGACGGCGGATATCTCGTGCGGGCCCGCATCCCGCTCGGGCCGGGAGAGGCCGCATGATCCGGGTGCTGCTGGTCGACGACCAGGTCCTGCTCCGCGCCGGCCTGCGGATGATCCTCGAGAACGCCGAGGACATGGAGGTCGTCGCGGAGGCCGACGACGGCGCCGCGGCCACCGTCCTCGCGGCGGAGGCGACGCCCGATGTCATCCTGATGGACATCCGGATGCCCGAGGTCGACGGCCTGGAGGCCACCCGCCGCATCCGCGCGGCGCTGCCGGACGGGCCCCGCATCCTGATTCTCACCACGTTCGACCTCGACGAGTACGTGTACTCAGCGCTGCGGGCCGGTGCCAGCGGATTCCTGCTCAAGGACACCCTCGCCGCCGACCTGCTGTCCGCGATCCGGGTGGTGGCGCGGGGCGACGCCATCGTCGCGCCGCCGGTCACCCGGCGGCTGATCGAACGCCACATCGGCAGGGCCGGCGACCCGCTGCCCCGCACCGAGGCCGAGCTCGGCGTGCTCACCGAGCGTGAACGCGAGGTGCTCGCCCTCATCGCCCGCGGCCTGTCCAACGCCGAGATCGCCGGCCGCCTCTTCCTTACCGAGGGGACCGTGAAGGGCCACGTCAGCCGCATCCTGGCAAAGCTCGGCCTGCGCGACCGGGTGCAGGCCGTGATCTTCTCCTACGAGTGCGGCCTGGTCCGGGCCGGCGCGTGATCGACGGCGCCCCGATCAGCGGTCGATCATCCGCTGCAGGTGTGCCGGGTACCGATCGCCCTGAACCTGGATCTTCTGCGCCGCCGCGTCGATCTCGGCGAGGTCGTCGGCGCTGAGGCGCAGGTCGGCGGCGCGGAGGTTCTCGGTGAGCCGCTGCGGGGTGCGGGTGCCGGGAATCGGGACGATCCAGGGCCGCTGGGCGAGCAGCCAGGCGAGGGCTATCTGGGCGGCGGTGGCGTCCTTGCGGGCGGCGACCTCGCCGAGCAGATCGACAAGCGCCTGGTTCGCCTGCCGCGCCTCGGTGCTGAAGCGCGGGATACTGCTGCGGATGTCCGTGCCGGTGAAGGCGGTGTTCTGATCGATCTTGCCGGTGAGGAAGCCCTTGCCGAGCGGGCTGAACGGCACGAAGCCGATGCCCAGCTCCTCCAGGGTCGGCAGGATCTCGGCCTCGGGCTCGCGCCACCACAGCGAGTACTCGCTCTGCAGCGCGGTCACGGGCTGCACGGCGTGCGCCCGCCGGATGGTCGCCACGCCGGCCTCGGACAGGCCGAAGTGCTTCACCTTGCCGGCGGCGATGAGCTCCTTGACGGCGCCGGCGACGTCCTCGATGGGCACGTTCGGGTCGACGCGGTGCTGATAGAACAGGTCGATGGTGTCGGTGCCGAGGCGGCGCAGGCAGTCGTCGGCGACCTGCCTGATGTGTTCGGGGCGGCTGTCCAACCCGGTCTGCCGGCCGTCGGCGTCGAACGCGAAGCCGAACTTGGTGGCGATGGCGACCCGGTCGCGGAGCGGGCGCAGCGCCTCGCCGACAAGTTCCTCGTTGACGAATGGGCCGTACACCTCGGCGGTGTCGAAGAAGGTGACGCCCTGGTCGACGGCCCCGCGGACGAGCGAGATCATCTGTTGCCGGTCGCCCGGGTTCGGGCCGTAACTCTGGCTCATGCCCATGCAGCCGAACCCGAGCGCCGAGACCTGCAGGCCGGTGCCGAGTGTGCGGGAGTCCATCGTCGTGCCCCTGTCCTGTTCGGTGGCCAGCTGCCGTGGATGATCTTGGCGCGGTTGCCCACGGCTTCGACCGTACGTCCCTTGACCGGCCGGTGGAATGCCCTGCTGGTACACCCCTGCGCCGTCGCGCCGGTCTCAGGCAGGATCCAGGTGCCGGCGGAGCTTCGCCAGGGCGCGGGCGATCAGCCTGGAGACGTGCATCTGTGAGATGCCGATCTGTTCGGCGATCTCGGTCTGTGTGCGGTTGCCGTAGAAGCTGAGCGTCAGTATGCGCTGCTCGCGGACGTCCAGGCGGGCCAGCGCCGGGCCGAGGGCGAGGCGCAGTTCGGTCAGCTCGAACCCGGGGTCCTCGCCGCCGAGCAGGTCGCCGGCCGACGCCGACAGGCTCGACGGGCTGTTGGCCCGGGCCCCCTCCAGCCCCTCGAGCACCTCCTCCTCCCCGACGCCGAGGTGACCGGCGATGTCGGCGACGGTCGGCAGGCGGCCCAGCCGGTGCGCGAGCGCGTCGTTCGCTCCGGCGATCGCCGGCCGCAGCTCCTGCAGGCGGCGCGGGACCCGGATGGCCCCGGTCCGGTCGCGAAAGTGCCGCTTGATCTCGCCGAGGATGGTCGGGATGGCGAAGCCGGAGAACTCGGCGCCCCGGTCGGCGTCGAACCGGTCGACCGATTTGATCAGCCCCACGACGGCCACCTGGATCAGGTCGTCGAGCAGCTCACCCCGGTGGGCGTAGCGACGGGCGAGATGCTCGGCCAGCGGCACCCACGCCTCGATGCAACGCTCCCGCAGCCGGGGGCGGCCCGGATCGGCGGCATCGCCGGCGGCGAGCGCGACGATCAACGAGTCGGTCGGCCCCCGCGTGGAGGGCCCCTTCGTTTCGGCAACCATGGTCATGGTCACGGCTCCCGCTTCAAGATGCTTGTCGTACGGCATGCATCTTTCCGGGGGTTCGCCGATCGTCCAATAGCCATTCAACCGAAAGGGTGAGGTGTCGCAGCTAGGGCGCCCGGTCGGCGAGGCGGGCCCGGTGCACGCGATTGATCTCCATGAGCTGATCGAGGGCGTCCCGGGCCCGGGTGAGCTCGGCGAGGTGCGCGGTGATGCGGTCCCGCTCCTCGATCATCCGCGCCCAGGCGGCGTCGGCGTTGTTCGCGCTGGGAGAGTCGACGCAGGGCAGCAGCTCGGCGATGGTGCGGCTGGAGAGCCCGGCCGCGTACAGGCGCTGGATGAAGCGGACCCGCGCGACCTCCTTGTCGGTGTAGTGGCGCTGGCCGCCCGGGCTGCGGACGCTGGTGAGCAGCCCCTGCTCCTCGTAGTAGCGCACGGAGCGCACGCTCACCCCGGCCTGCGCCGCGAGATCACCGATCCGCATGAAGCCTCCTCGATGTGATCCACCGCGCAATGCTTGCATCTGACGTGAGTGTCAGGTTTTAGCCTAGCGCGGACATCGTGACGCTCCCGGAGGGCAGTACCCATGACGACCCTGTTCGATCGCAACCAGCTCGGCCGGATGGTCCTGCCCAACCGCGTGGTGATGGCCCCGCTGACCCGGGTCCGCGCCGCCGCCGGCGGCCTGGCGACGCCGTCGATGGCGACCTACTACGCCCAGCGCGCCACCGCCGGACTCATCGTCAGCGAGGGGGTGCAACCCAGCGTCGTCGGCCAGTCCAACCCGGGAACCCCCGGCCTGCACACCGACGAGCAGGTCAAATCCTGGCTGCAGGTCACCGACGCGGTGCACACCAACGGCGGCCGGATCTTCGCCCAGATCATGCACGGCGGCCGGGTGTCCCACGAGGAGACGACGGGCCTCCGGCCCGTCGGCCCGTCCGCGGTCCCCTTCCCCGGCGAGATCTTCACCCCGGCCGGCCGCAGGCCCGCGCCGGTGCCGCGCGCGCTGGAGACCGCCGAGGTACCGGAGCAGGCACGCTCCTATGCCGACGCCGCCCGGCGCGCGGTCGACGCGGGCTTCGACGGGGTGGAGCTGCACGGCGCGAACGGCTACCTGATCTCCCAGTTCCTGTCCAGCGCGGCCAACCTGCGCACCGACGGCTACGGCGGGTCGATCACCAACCGGATCCGCTTCGCCGTCGAGGCGGTGTCCGCAACCGCCGAGGCCGTGGGCGCCCACCGTACGGGCATCCGGCTCTCGCCCGGCGCCGGCATCTGGGGCGCGCACGAGACGGACGTTCCCGAGATGTACGCCGCACTGCTCGCCGAGCTCGCGCCCCTCGGGCTGGCGTACGTGCACCTGGAGGCGACCACCGGCGACGACGTGCTGACCGGCCTGCGCAACGCCTGGCCGGGCACCCTCATCGTCAACCCGGCGTTCCCGATGGGCCCGACGAAGTCGGACCGCGCGGCCGCCGACCGCTGGCTGGCGCTGGGCGCCGACCTGATCAGCTTCGGCCGTGCCTTCATCGCCAACCCGGACCTGGTCGAACGGTTCCGCCAGGATCTCCCGATCGCGGAGGACAACCAGGCGACCTGGTACGCGGGCGGCGACAACGGCTACATCACCTACCCCACGTACCAGTTCGCGGGCTGAGGAATCCGCCCACCGGCGGCGAGCACCCCGTCGGCGGGCGGGTGGTTCGTGGGGTCATGGTCAGCCGTGATCAGGTCCGCGTGCAGTGGACCGCGGCCACCCGCGGCGCGCCGCACGCCGAGGGCCGCCGCGGTCACGGCAGTAGGTCGGCCGGATCGTCCTCGACCTGGCCGGCCGTCAGATCGTCGGCGCCGAGCCGATCCGCGCCGGGCAGCGGGTCCGGCTCCTGGGTAGCCGTCAGATCGTCGGCGCCGAGCCTCGGGTCCGGGCCGGGCACCTGCTCGCGGGCATCGTCGAGGTCATCGAGGTCGTCGAGGTCGGTGCCGGCCCGCAGCGGCGCGAGGCTGCCGTCCAGGTGCCCGTCGGCGTCGCTGTCCGGCGAGCGCGGGTCGAGTCCCCGCGCCGGCTCGAACGCGTCCGTGAGCTGGTCGCCGTCGTAACCCGGCGGCACCGCCGCGTCCTCCGAGCGGCCGGCCGCGTCATTTGCCGTCGTGCCCGGAGACCCGGTCCAGACGCCGCGGCCGGGGCCGTCCCCGTGGGCGATCGCCGCGCTCTGCGCCTCCTCCCGCTGGCGCAGATGGCGGGCGTGGTCGCCGCCGTGGGTGACCGTCCACGGCGAGATGTCCGAGCCGTGCCGGGACACCTCGTACGCCGCGTCCGCGTTGTCCTGCGGGTCGTGGAGGTCGTACCGGATCAGCAGGTCCGGGTGGAGGTGGACGTCGATCTGCCACAGCCCGCGCGACTCCTCGCCGTGCGCCCGGCTTTCGCCGCCGGACTCGGCAAGGGCGATCGCGGTCATCGTCGCCGCCGTGTCGGGACTGAACCCGGCGCGGCGGGCGAATCCGTAGATCTGATTCGCGGAGTACATCGGCATCGCCTGAGCGTAGGACCCCGGATCCAACACCGGATTGCGGCTCACGAATCCAGTTCGGTCTGTCAGTGCGCCGTCGCCGGCCTCCGCACCGGCTCACGCTCCGGCGCCGGCCGGGTGGCGAAGAAGGCGGCCTTGCCGATCAGGCTCGCCGCCCGGGCGTACGGGCGGCGAGCCTGATCGGCGTTCGGGCGGTCAGCCGAGCAGTTCCCATTCGGCGAGTTGGGTCTCGGCCGCGCCGTGGTTGGCGGTGATCTGCAACCGGTAGCGGGGATAGGCGGTGGTGTTGGCGATGACGAACGCCCGGGTCTGGCGGCGGTCGGCGAAGTCGATGTTGCCGCGGGTGTCCAGCGTCACCCAGGTCGTGCCGTCCGTCGAACCCTGCAGCGTCCAGTTCTTCGGGTCGCGGCCCGGGGTGTCGTCGGCCGAGGTGAGCGTGTATTGGCGGACGGCGGCCGTGCCGGTGCCGGCGAACCGGTACTCGAGGGTCGCGGTGTTCTGGAAGGTCAGCCACTTGGTCAGCGAGGTGTCGTCCACCAGGCTGGCCCGGCCCTCGGTGGTGCCGTTCTCACCGCTGGCGGTGAGGGTTCCGCCGGTGGCCCGGTCGGTCAGCGGCTTCGGCGCCGCGCTGCCGGTGGTGATCGAGCCCGGGATGTCGCCCGCGCCGGTGCCCCAGGATGACGGGGCGGAGCCCATGGTGAAGGCGAGGGTGCCGCCGGCCAGCAGGTCGGCGTGGGTCAGGTAGTTCCTGGTGTAGTTGACGCCGTTGAGCGTGGCGCTCTGGATGTACCGGTTGGTGTCGCTGACGCCGGGTGCGGTGACCGTGAAGGTGTGGCCGTTCTCCAGGTTGATGGTCGCCTTGGGGTGCAGCGGCGCCCCGATGGTGTAGTCGGTGCTACCCATCCGGGCCGGGTAGAAGCCGAGGGCGCTGAAGACGTACCAGGCCGACATCTGGCCGTTGTCCTCGTCGCCGAGGTAGCCGTTGCCGGTGCCGGCGCCCGAGTCGTACAGCTTGGTGAGGACGTCGCGGACGTGGGTCTGTGTCTTCGCCGGGGTGCCGGCGTAGTTGTACATGTAGAGCATGTGGTGGATCGGCTCGTTGGAGTGGGCGTACTGGCCCATGTTGGTGTCGTAGGCCTCGCTCATCTCGTGGATGACGCCGCCGTAGCAGCCCGTCAGGTAGTCGCGGGAGGCCGAGAACACCGAGTCGATTTTGCTGGAGAGCTGGGCGCGTCCGCCGTACAGGTTTGCCATGCCCTGGGGGTCCTGCGGGGCCGGGGTGGCGTAGTGCCACGGCGCGCCCTCGGTGAAGTCGCAGCCCCACTCGTTGGGCTTGAACGCCGCGTCGGTGGTCCGCCAGGCGCCGGACTTCTGCTTGCCGCGGAAGAAGCCGACCGACGAGGAGTACAGGTTGGCGTAGTCGAGGGCGCGGTTCTGGAAGTAGTCGGCGTCCTCGTTGTATCCGAGCGCCCGCCCGAGCTGCGCGATGCCGAAGTTGTTGTTGGCGTCCTCGAGGGTCCAGGAGGCCGCCTCGCCGCGGACGTCGGTCGGCACGTAGCGCTTGAAGGTGGACACCTCGAGGCCCTTGCGCCCACGGGAGCCGGAGCTGGAGTAGACGCTGGCGTTCTTCACCATCGAGGCGTACGCGGCCTGGTAGTCGAAGTTGCGGACACCCTTCTGGTACGCGTCGGCGAAGGCCAGGTCCTGGTTGGTGCCGACCATGATGTCGATGTATCCGGGGCCGGTCCAGCGCGGCGTCCAGCCCCCGTTCTTGTACGCGTTCACCACCCCGTCGAGCATCTCGCCGGTCTTCGTCGGCGTGAGCAGCGAGTACAGCGGCCAGACCGCGCGGGCGGTGTCCCAGAAGCCGTTGTTGACGTACATCTGCCCGTCGTGGATCGCGTTGTCGTACGGGCTCTGGTATTTGCGGACGCCGCCGACGATCTCCGAGCGGTTGTTCGGGTACATGAACGAGCGGTACAGGTTGGAGTAGAAGGTGACCTGCTGGTCGTTGGACGCGCCCTCGATGCGTGCCTTGCCGAGCGCGGTGTCCCAGATTCCGGCGGCCTGCTCGCGTACCGTGTCGAAGTCCTTCGCGCCGATCTCCTGGCTGAGGTTGCTCGCGGCCTGGGCCACGCTGATGAAGGAGGTCGCCATCTTGAGGGTGACCTGCTCGCCGGCGACGGTCGCGAAGCGGATCCAGCTGGTCGCGCCCTGACCGGTGACCGTCCCGGTCGCCGCGATGGCCTTGTCGACGGTGGCCGAGAAGTACATCCGCTGGCCCTTGTGGTCGACGTAGCCGGAGATCACCCGGGCGGCGGCGTCGACGTTGATCGAGCCGCCGGCGCTGTCGACGGTGTCGAACAGGATCACCGATTCGGCGGCGGCGGGGTATTTGAACCGCATGGCACCGGCGTGGTCGGTCGGCGTCATCTCGGCGGTGATGCCGTACGTGTCGAGCTGTGTCTTGTAGTAGTGCGCCTGCGCCACCTCGTTGCCGTGGCGGAAGGCCGACTTGCGCGCGTCCGGTGTGGACTTGACGCCGCCGGTCATCGGCATCACCTGCAGCTGGCCGTAGTCGCCGATCCACGGGCTCGGTTCGTGGCTGATCCCGAAGCCCTGCACCGTGGTGGCCTTGTACTCATACAGCCAGCTGTCGCTGTTGCCGTTGGTGATCGGGGTGAGGAAGTTGAATCCATTGGGGACGGTGGTGCCGGGGAAGGTGTTGCCGCGCGAGTAGCTGCCGCTGGAGTTGGAGCCGCGCCGGGTGTCGACGAGGTCGGACAGGCGTGTCGCGGCGCCGCCGGCCTGGATGGCGATGTCGTCGAAGTATCCGCGGAAGGTGCCGGTGTTCAGCGGCTGGTCGTAGGCGATCAGGATGCGGTCGATGGTCTTGCCGGCGACGTTGTCGCCGATCCGCGAGGTGACGAAGTTCCACTGGTCGAAGGCCAGGCCGGATCCGTTGCCCTGGTAGACCGGGTGCACCCGGACGCCGCGCTGGTCGACGGCGCCGGAGTCACGCAGGTTCGTGCCGTCGGTGAAGACGAGGTCGACGGCGACGTCGAGGTGCCCTCCGGATTGCGGATACACCCAGTAGGACAGCGAGGTGGTCGCGGTGACGGGCAGGTCCACATCGAAGACCCGGTTGTACGAGTACGACGAGGTGGTGCTCAGGTCGCTGCCCGAGTACATCAGCGCCGAGGAGCCGGTGTGCGCGGTCTCGTTGCGCGGCCCGCTCTCCATGGCGGTGAGCCCGCAACAGTATCCGCCGATGCCGGCGCTGCTCTCGACGCTGTTCTGCCAGGTCGGCTGGGGATCGCCGGCCTCGAATCCGGTGGAGAAGTCGCCCGCCGCGGCCGCGGCGGGC
>NZ_JBEZXZ010000115.1:0-28115 GCF_040638275.1 Actinoplanes sp. NPDC026623
CCCCCCCCCCCGCCCGCCCGCCCCCCCCACGACCGGCGGCACCGGGATCGCCGGCGGCGCCGGGGCGGTCAGGTGGCCGAGCAGCGCCTCGCCCACCTCGGCCGGGGTGCCGTTCGCGTCGATCACGACGAAGTTCCGGCGCTCCGGCAGCGCCTCGTAGGCCGCCGACGCCGCGCGCAGGTAGGCCATCTCCTCGTGGTCGTAGCCGCGCCGCTCGATCCGGTCGTACGCGATCGCCGGGTCGACCGAGAGCAGGAAGATCACGTCCGGCTTCGGGAAGACCCGGTACGCCAGCCGGGCCCGGCGCTCGGCGCGGTTGACGCGGCCGGGGCGCGGCGTCTTGGCGTGCGCCCGGATGCTCGCGTACTGGCAGACCGCGTACCGGTCCATGACCGAGATCTCGCCGGTGATCCGGCGGCGCAGCAGGGTCCGCAGGATGGAGAGCCAGCGCAGCACAGACTCGACGAGGAGCATCGGCCGGCGGCCCAGCAGATGTTCGCCGTCGCGGTGGCCCAGGACCACGGCCAGCCGGCCGAACCAGCGGCGGCCGCCCGCGTTGCGCCGGTAGGTCGCGGGCAGGCCACGGGCCGCCAGCGCCGCCGCCAACCGGTGTGCCTGAGTGGTCTTGCCGGAGCCGTCGATGCCGACGAGCGCCACCGTGCGCAACCGGCCGGCACCGGAACCGGACACCGGGTGGGAATCAGGGTCGGGGGCCATACCTACCTACGGTACCTGGGGGAGTCACGCACGGTTCGGGCATCGACGGGGCTGCCGGCGTACCAAAATGGGGTCAAGCACTTGATTTTGACCTTGGCACCGCGGGCCTCGGGTGTGAGGGTCCGACCGCTCGGGTAGTCGCTGAAGTGGCAGACGCACACCAAGGACACAGGGAGACCACCATGCCGCACCGGGTGGACGAGGGCCTGGTCAACACGCTCAAACGGGTGGCCTCCGTTCTGAAACAGGCCGAGGTCCCGTTCGCGCTCGGCGGCAGCTTCGCGGTGTACGCACACGGCGGTCATTCGAGCGACCACGACGTCGACTTCCTCATCCGCGAGCAGGACAAGCCGCGGGCGCTGGAGGAGTTGTCCGCAGTCGGCTTCGAGGTGCACCAGCCGCCCGAGGACTGGCTGGTCAAGGTCTACGACGAGGATCGGATGGTGGACCTGATCTACCGGCCGGTCGAGTCTCCGGTGACCGACGCGACCCTGCGCGACACCGTGATGCGCCCGGTCGAGGCGATCAACATGCCCGTGCTGTCGGCGACCCAGCTCATGATCCACAAGCTGCTCAGCTACACCCAGCACTACTGCGACTTCGCCACCGGACTGCCCGTCGCCCGCTCGCTGCGCGAGCAGATCGACTGGGACCGGGTACGCGCGGAGACCGTGAGATCACCGTACGCGGAGGCGTTCCTCGTCCTGCTGGACCGGCTCGACGTGGTCCAGCTGCCGGGGGACGCCGACCTGACAGTTGGGAGATGAGATGGCACCACAGCTCGACGAATACCTGGAGGCGGAGATCCAGCGCCTGCTCACCGAGAACGGGGCGATCGCCGAGCAGGGCATCACCCTGCAGCGCCGCGAGCACGTGCTGGTGCTCGGCGGCGAGGTGGAGAGCGCGCACCGCCGCGACGAGATCTGCCGGCAGATCGCCGCCAGCTTCCCGGACGTGGAGATCGCCTGCGACATCGGCATCATCCGCGCCGCGGCACCCAGCGAGGTAGAGGAGATTTCATGATCCGGATCGCGGCGGTGGGCGACGTCCACGTGGACAAGGACGTGCTGGGCCGCTACCGGCCCGCGCTGGAGGAGCTTCCGGGGGTCGCCGACGCGCTGCTCATCGCCGGGGACCTGACCCGGCACGGCACGGTCGAGGAGGCCGAATGCATGGCGACGGAGTTCGGCGACCTCGGCGTGCCGGTCGTGGTCGTGCTCGGCAACCACGACCACCAGAGTGACCAGCAGGACCAGGTCGCCGGCGTGCTGCGCGACGCGGGCATGACCGTGCTCGAGGGCGACGGCATCGTGCTCGAGCTGCACGGGCACCGGCTCGGCATCGCCGGGGCCAAGGGCTTCGGCGGCGGCTTCGCCGGCGCCTGCGCGAGCTCGTTCGGCGAGCGGGAGATGAAGAACTTCGTCGGCACCACCGAGGCGATCGCCGAGCGGCTCGGCGCGTCGCTGCGCGCGCTCGACTGCGACGCGCTGGTGGCGCTGACCCATTACGCGCCCGTGCCCGAGACCCTCGCGGGCGAGCCGCTGGAGATCTATCCGTTCCTCGGGTCCTACCTGCTCGGGCAGGCCATCGACTCGGCGCCGACCGCGCTGGCCCTGCACGGGCACGCCCACCACGGCACCGAGCGGGGCCGTACGCCCGGCGGCGTGCCGGTACGCAACGTGTCGCACCCCGTGATCAAGCAGGCGTACAACGTGTACCAGCTGCTCTCCGGGGATGTCGACGCCGGACTGGTCGCCGTCTGAGTTGTCACAGGTTTTCGATTCGAGCCCTCCGGGTATCTGATCCGCATGGCCCTATTGCTTTGGATCCTCGCAGTCATTCTCGTGGTCGCCGGCATCCTCGCGCTGTTCCGGCGGCAGATCCTCTGGGGTGTTGTCCTGATCGTCGTCGGGCTCCTCGTCGGCCCCGGCGGCGTCAGCATCTTCAACACCTGACCCCCCCCATCACCACGACCGCCTCGGGGCCGTCGTGTGGGTACCTCTAGCAGGTAGCCGCACGGCGGCCCCGTCTGCCTGTGGGTAGTAGGGCGCACACGAAGTGCGATGTCCCACATCGGACCTATGGCTCAATCCTCTGCGACCTGTTCCCGACCTTCGCGAGGGTGTGACGGCAAGTGGCCGAGGTCCATCACTTCACCTACGGAGCCTTCAACCCGGTCGCGGCATACCTCGTCGCGGTCCTCGGCTCGTTCCTCGGACTGCTGGCCACCGGGCGTGCCCGCAGTGCCCGCTCCCGCGGCCGCCGCAACCGCTGGCTGATCATCGCCGCGTTCGCGATCGGCGGGGCGGCCATCTGGCTCATGCACTTCACCGCGATGCTGGGCTTCGACGTGCCGCAGAGCCCGGTGCGGTACAACCCGGTGCTCACCATGATCAGCCTGGGGCTCGCGGTCGTCGCCGTCGGCCTCGGCCTGATGGTCGTCGGCCACGGCCGGCGCAGCATCCTGAAGACCATGATCGCCGGCTTCCTGACCGGCGCCGGCGTGCTGGCGATGCACTACACCGGCATGATCGGCCTGCACGTGTCCGGCAAGATCCATTTCGACCCCACGCTGGTCGCCGCCTCCGGCGTCATCGCCGTCGCCGCGTCCACCGCCGCGCTGTGGTTCGCCGTCTCCGTGAAGGGCTGGCGCCCGATGATCGGCGCCGCCTCGCTCATGGGCCTGGCCGTCTGCGGCATGCACTACACCGGCATGGCCGCCATGAGCGTCGAGCTCAGCACCACCGTCTCCACCTCGGTGAGCGGCATCCGGCCGCTGCTGATGATCGTGCCGATCACCCTGGTCAGCGCCGCGACGATCCTCGGCGTCGCGCTCAGCGCGCTGCAGGCGATGACCGAGGAGGAGTTCACCGAGGGCGACGGCAAGCCGCACCGCGGCATGCACGCCGAGAACCCCTGGTCGCTCAAGCAGGCGTCGATGTCGGCGGTGCGGCGGGCGCCCGGCAGCCGGCCGTCGCCGGGCGTACGGCCCTCGCCGCGGCCGGTCCCGCCGCGGCCCAAACCGCTGGCGGAGGAGCCGCTGCTCGACGTCCCTTCCTGAGCGGAGACCCAAACGACGCTCGCGTCCGGTATATCTGTTCGGCATGGCGCCAAGGATGCTGCTCTCGATGCCGTTGCACGCGATCACCGAGGTGTACGGCGAGGCCGGGCTGCGCGAGCGGTTCGCTCTCGAGCTCCTCGAGCTGCCCCCCGACGACCGGCGGCAGCTCGAGGAGGCGCTGGAGCTGGCGGCGCGGCTGCACGCCGCGGACCGCCGGGTCCGGGAGCCGTACCTCAACCACCTGCTGCGGGTGGCGATCCGGATCATGCGCTACTACGGGATCCACGACGTGGACGTGCTGACGGCGGCGTTGCTGCACGACGCCGTCGAGGACCATCCGGCCGAGCTCGCCGGCCTGCCCGAGTCGCTCGGGCACCAGGTGCTGACCGACGCCGCCGTCGCCGAGCTGGCCCGGCGGTTCAACCCCCGGACGGCCGAGCTGGTGCGGTCGGTCACCAATCCGGAGTACGACCCGGAGCACGACAAGCACGAGCAGTACCGGGCGCACGTCGCGGACAGCCTCGAGCGCGACCCGTGGGCCCGGGTCATCAAGGTCTCCGACTTCACCGACAACGGCGTCGGGGTCATACACACCACCTACGACAAGGCGCGCAGCTCCGCGATCAAGTACCGGCCGCTGGTGCCGAAGCTGCGCGAGCTGGTCGGGCGCCCGGACACCCCGCTGTCGCACGCGGCCAAGGACCACATCCTTGACCAGCTCGATTTGGCAGAGGAGCGATTCGCCGCGATTCTCGACGGATAGCGCGGCTAGCCTGGGAACATGCCGTCCCGCACTGAGCACTGGTGGCGCAACGCCGTCATCTACCAGATCTATCCGCGCTCGTTCGCCGACAGCGACGGCGACGGGATGGGCGATCTGCCGGGCATCACGGCTCGCCTGAGCGACCTGCGCGAGCTCGGCGTGGACGCGGTCTGGCTCTCGCCGTTCTACCCGTCGCCGCAGCACGACGCCGGATACGACGTGGCCGACTACCGCGCCGTCGATCCGCTCTTCGGCGACCTCGGCGACGCGGACAAGATGATCAGCGAGGCCCGCGCGCAGGGGCTCAAAGTCATCATCGACCTGGTGCCCAACCACACCTCCAACGAGCACGCCTGGTTCGCCGCCGCGCTGGCCGCCGCGCCCGGCAGCCCGGAGCGGGAGCCCTACATCTTCCGCGACGGGCGCGGCCCGGACGGCAGCGAACCGCCGAACGACTGGCGGAGCGTCTTCGGCGGCCCGGCGTGGGAACGCATCGACGACGGCCAGTGGTACCTGCACCTCTTCGACGTCTCCCAGCCCGACCTCAACTGGGGCAGCGAGAGGGTACGCGCCGAGTTCGAGGCGGTGCTGCGCTTCTGGCTCGACCGCGGCGTCGACGGCTTCCGGGTCGACGTGGCGCACGGCCTGATCAAGGACGCGACCCTGGCCGACTGGCAGTACGCGGGCGAGATCCTCGGCGGGCTCGGCCCGGAGGGCGCACCCCCGCCGCCGATGTGGGACCAGGACGGCGTGCACGAGGTCTACCGGCGGTGGCGCACGATCCTCAACGAATATCCCGGCGAGCGCATCCTGGTGGCCGAGGCCTGGGTGCAGCCGGCCGAGCGGCTGGCCCGCTACGTCCGCCCGGACGAGATGCACCAGGCCTTCAACTTCGAATACCTGGACGCGCCGTGGTCCGCGCGCGAGCTGCGCCGGATCATCGACTCCACCATGGCCGCGAACGCCTCGGTCGGCGCGCCCACCACCTGGGTGCTCTCCAACCACGACGTGGTGCGGCACGCGACCCGGCTCGGCTACCCGGTCGGCGAGCCCCGCAAGCACGGCATCGGCATCGGCGACCCGCAGCCCGACGCCGGCCTGGGGCTGCGCCGGGCCCGCGCGGCCACCATGCAGATGCTCGCGCTGCCCGGTTCCGCCTACCTCTACCAGGGCGAGGAGCTGGGGCTGCCGGAGTCCACCGAGATGCCTGACGAGTTCCGGCAGGACCCGGCCTGGGAGCGGTCCGGGCACGCCGAGCGCGGCCGGGACGGCTGCCGCGTGCCCATCCCCTGGGAGGCCGACGCACCCTCCTACGGCTTCGGCCCGTCCGACGCGAGCTGGCTGCCGCAGCCGGCGACCTGGGCGGAGTACGCCCTGGACCGCCAGCGGGGCGTCGCCGGCTCCACCTACGAGCTGTACCGCTCCGCGCTGCGCCTGCGTGCCGCACAGCGGCTCGGCGCCGGGACGCTGACCTGGGTGGACACCCCGGCGGACGTGCTCGCGTTCCGCAACGGCGAGACGCTGGTGATGACCAACTACGGCGCCGAGCCGGCCGAGCTGCCGCCCGGCGGGCGGGTGCAGCTGTCCAGCGAGCCGCTGGCCGAGGACGGCCGGGTCCCGCAGGACGTCACGGTGTGGGCGCTGGTCTGACCTTCGCCTCCGCCTCCTCCTTCGCCCGGTAGGTGGCCAGGGCGGCATGGGTGTCCGCCATGTCGCCGGCCACCGTCCGGCTGGCCAGCCAGTACATGACCCCGGTCGGCACGAAGAAGAACTGGAAGGCGGCCAGGCCGACGGCGTAGTTCAGCGGCGGCGGGAAGGCACCGGACAGGCCCCGGAAGGCCACCGCGATCAGCACGTTGCCGCCGGCCCGGCCGAAGCCGTTGACCAGGTTGCCGAGGCTGTAGACGGTGCCGCGGTGCTCCGGCGGGTTGACGTCCGCGATGAGTGCGAACCAGTTCGGCGAGTTCGCCGAGGTCAGCGCGAGGGCGAAGACCGCGGTGGCCAGGCTCAGCCCGACGGTCGGCTCGGTGAACACGTTGCGCAGGATCGCGGCGATGACCTCGCCGGTGCCGCCGCCGTCCGGGACTTCGATGTGGAACGGCACGAAGAACAGCACCACGTAGAACGGCACGGCGGCGAGGACGCCGACGGCCGCGACCAGCGCCCGGCCCCGGGGCGTGCGGCGTTGCAGCCGGTCGCCGACGAGGCCGCCGAGGATCGACAGCGCGCCGCCCAGCTGGAACATGGTGGCGAAGACGCTTCCCACGATCACCGCCGTGGGCGCCGAGTAGCCCTGGTCCTCGGCCCGGGCCCGGAACAGCACCGGCAGCCAGACCAGCGAGCCGAAGGCCACCTGGGCGGGGAAGCCCTGCAGGATCAGCCAGACGTTGGTGCGCCGGGCCAGGATCCGCGGCAGGTCGTCGCGGTGGATCCGCTCGGCGTACTCGACGCCCTCGAGCTCGGGCTGGCTGTCGCCGCGCGGAACGTCGTAGGTGAGCAGGTAGGCCACCGTGGCAACCAGGCCCGCGACGGCGACGATCAGGAACGGCCGCCGCCAGTCGGTCGCGCCAAGCAGGCCGCCGATCAGCGTGCCGGCGAGCGTGCCGATGCCCTGCGACAGCCCCCAGAAGCTCATCGCCAGGCCGCGGCGGCGCGGCGAGATCAGGTCGCTGACCACGGAGAAGCTGACGCTGGCCACGCCGCCCAGGCCGATCGCCGCGAGCACCTGCGACAGCAGGAACGAGGAGTAGCTGCCGGCCAGGCCCGACCAGGCGGTGCCGAGGACCCAGATCACCGTGCCGGCGATCAGCACCGGCTTGCGGTTGGTGCGGTCGCCCGCGTACGCCCAGCCGATCGCCGCCACCGCGCTGATCAGGAACATCACCGTGGTGGCGAGGGCGATCCGGCCCTCGCCCACGCCGAGTTCACCGCCGATGCTGCGGTAGAGCGGCGGGACGAGGCCGATCGCGACGTTGTCCAGGGACGCCAGGATGACGAAGACGACCACGCTGTACGCGCGATGCGCCGGTCCTCCCCGCAAGCTCACGCGAAGAGGTTAGCGGGACACCCTGTCGATCACGGCGTCCCGGGCCGACGCGTATTGCTCGCGGATCAGTGGAACGCCCTCGTCCTCGTACACCTCGGGGGTCTCGGCGGACCACGCCGGCGGCGCGTCACCGCCGAGGGCGACCCAGGCGGCCTGGCGGGCGGCGCCGTCCGCGACGTACTCCCCCGGCGGCGGGACCAGGACCGGCAGGCCGAACAGCGCCGGCGCGATCCGGCGCACCGCCTCGCTGCGCGCGCCGCCGCCGACCAGCACGACGCGGTTGGCCGTCGCGCCACAGGCGACCAGGGCGTCCAGGCCGTCGGCGAGCGCGCAGAGCATGCCCTCGACCGCCGCCCGGGCCAGGTGTGCCGGGTCCGAGGTGCGCAGGGTGAGCCCGTGGATGGCGCCGGTGGCGTTCGGCCGGTTCGGGGTGCGTTCGCCCTCCAGGTACGGGATCAGCACCAGGCCGTCCGCGCCGGCGGGCGCCGAGAGCGCGAGCCGGGACAGCTCCTCGTGATCGACGCCGAGCAGCCGGGTCGCCGCGTCGAGCACCCGGGCCGCGTTGAGCGTGACGACGATCGGCAGGAACCGGCCGGTCGTGTCGGCGAAGCCGGAGACGGCGCCGCTCGGATCGTCCGGCGCGACGTCCGAGGAGACGAAGACGGTGCCGGAGGTGCCGATGGAGATCACCACGTCGCCCGGCAGCGCGCCCGCGCCGAGGCCGGCCGCGGCGTTGTCGCCGGCGCCCGGGCCGAGCGGCGCGCCGTTCGGCAGGGTGCCCGCGATGCCCGTCGGGCCGAGCACCTGCGGCACGGCGATCCGCCGGCCGAAGCCCAGTTCGAGCAGGCCGTGACGGTATTGATCGGCGGCGGCCGACCAGTAGAGGGTGCCGCTGGCGTCGCTGCGATCGGTGCGCAGGCTGTCCAGGCCCCGGGCGCCGGCCAGCTTCCACGTCAGCCAGTCGTGCGGCAGGCAGACCGCCGCCACCCGGGCGGCGTTCTCCGGCTCGTTGCGGGCCAGCCAGCGCAGCTTCGTCAGCGTGAAGCTCGCGACCGGGACGATCCCGACGGCGTCGACCCAGGCCTGGCGGCCCTTGTCGCCGCCGCCGAGCTCGTCGATCAGGTCGGCGGCGGCGCCCGCGCTGCGGGTGTCGTTCCACAGCAGCGCCGGGCGCACCACCTCGCCTGCTGAGTCCAGCACCACCATGCCGTGCTGCTGGCCGGCGACCGACGCGGCGGCGACGTCGTCGAGACCGCCGGCCTCGTCGATCGCCTGCCGCAGCGCGGTCCACCAGGCGTCGGGATGCACCTCGGTGCCGTCGGGGTGGCTCGCCCGCCCCTGCCGGACCAGCTTTCCGGTCTCGGCGTCACGGATGACCACCTTGCAGGACTGGGTCGAGGAATCGATCCCGGCTACCAGCGTCATGGGGTTCACACCTTCCGCTCAGGTCAGTTGGCGCGCAGCAGGTGGTCGATGGCGAGCTGGTGCAGCCGGACGAAGTGGTAGCCCTGCGCTCCGGCCGCGTCGACGTCGTAGTCCTCGAAGGAGGCGCGGTCGTTGAGCAGGTCGGTGTAGGTCTCGCCGGCGGCCAGCGTCGGGGTCGAGAGCTCGAGGACCTTGCTGGCCTCGAGCGCCTCCTGCACCACCGGGTCGGCGCGGAACGACTCCGCCCGCTCCTTGAGCAGCAGGTACATCCGCATGTTGGCCTTGGCCGACTCCCAGACGCCGGTGTAGTCCTCGGTGCGCGAGGGCTTGTAGTCGAAGTGCCGGGGTCCGTCGTAGCCCGGGCCGCCGCCGGGTCCGCCGTGCTCGAGCAGGTCGACCAGCGCGAACGCGTTGAGCAGGTCGCCGTGGCCGAAGACCAGGTCCTGGTCGAACTTGGGGCCGTGCTGACCGTTCAGGTCGATGTGGAAGAGCTTGCCGTGCCACAGCGCCTGCGCGATGCCCTGCGCGAAGTTGAGGTTGGACATCTGCTCGTGGCCGACCTCGGGGTTGATGCCGAACAGCTCCGGGCGCTCGAGGTCCTGCACGAAGGCGATCGCGTGCCCGGCCGTGGGCAGCAGGATGTCGCCGCGGGGCTCGTTGGGCTTGGGCTCGATGGCGAATCGCAGCCCGTAGCCGCGGTCCTCGGAGTACTGCGCGATGAGGTTGAGGCCCTCGCGGTAGCGGTCGAGCGCGGCCTGCACGTCCTTGGCCACGTCGTACTCGGCGCCCTCGCGGCCGCCCCAGAGCACGAAGGTCCTGGCGCCCAGCTCGGCGGCCAGGTCCATCTGGCGCATCACCTTGCGCAGCGAGTAGCGCCGGACGCCGCGGTCGTTGCTGGTGAAGCCGCCGTCCTTGAAGACCGGGTGGGTGAAGAGGTTGGTGGTCACCATCGGCACCACCATGCCCGTCTCCTCGAGGGCCTTCTTGAAGGCGGCGATGATGCCGTCGCGGGTCTGTGCGTCGGAGCCGAACGGGACGAGGTCGTCGTCGTGGAACGTGATGCCGTAGGCGCCCAGCTCGGAGAGCTTGTGCACCGCCTCGATCGGGTCGAGCGGGCCCCGGGTGGCCTCGCCGAACGGGTCCCGGGCCTGCCATCCGACGGTCCAGAGACCGAAGGAGAACTTGTCGTCGCGCGTGGGCTGGACCGACATTTGGTGACCTCCACGTAACAGAGCCGATTTGTTTATTGGTTGAATTATTTGAGCGGCGTGTGGCATTGTCAAGGGCGTGACGGGCCGACTGATGCGTGCGACGGGGTCGCCGGTCCGGCAATCGAGCGTTCGGGCACATAATCTCGCGCTCGTTCTGCAAACCGTGGCGAACAGCACAGATCCGATATCTCGGGCATCGGTGGCCGGGGCCACGGGTCTGACCCGGGCCACGGTCTCGGCGCTCGTCGACGACCTCGTCACCGGCGCACTGCTCACCGAGGTCGAGCCCGCGCCACGCAGCGGCGCGGGCCGGCCCGCGTTCGGCCTGACCCTCGCCCCCGACGGCCCGGCCGGGCTCGGGCTGGAGATCAACGTCGACTACCGGGCCGCCTGCGTGGTCGACCTGGCCGGCACGGTCCGGCACCGCCTCGTCGAGCCGGGCGATCAGCGGCTGACCGATCCCGGCACCGCCGTCGCCGCGCTGGGCCGGCTAGCGGCCCGGGCCCGGACGCTGGCCGAGGCGGACGGGCTCACCGTCGCCGGTGCCGCCCTGGCCGTGCCGGGACTGGTCACGGCGCACGGCGTCGTCCGGATCGCGCCCAACCTCGGCTGGCAGGACGTCGCCGTCGGCGACCTGCTCGGCGACCCGGAAATCACTGTGGACAACGAGGCGAACCTGGCCGCGCTCAGCGAGCTGGGCACCGCCGGGCTGCCCCGCGACTTCGTCTACATCTCCGGAGAGATCGGCATCGGCGCCGGCATCGTGCTGGACGGCGCGCTCTATCGCGGCACCCGGGGCTGGAGCGGCGAGATCGGCCACATCCCGATCAACCCCGACGGCCCGGCCTGCCGCTGCGGCGCCCGCGGCTGCCTCGAGCAGTACGCCGGGCAGGAGGCCGTGCTGCGCGCCGCCGGCGTGAGCACCGTCGAGGCCCTGGCGAGCGCCGCGGCCGGCGGCGAGAGCACCGCGCTGACCGCGCTGGGCGCCGCCGGCGGCGCGCTGGGCGTGGCGGTGGCCGCAGTGGTCAACCTGCTCGACGTGCGGACGATCGTGCTCGGCGGCAGCTACGCCTCGCTGCTGCCCTGGCTCCACGATCCGATCGCGGCCGAGGCCGACCGGCGGGTGCTCACCGCCGCCTGGTCCCCGGTGCGGCTGCACGCCGCGACGCTCGGCGCGGATGCCGCGATGCGCGGCGCCGCCGGCTCGGTCGTTCGCGCGCTGCTCGACGACCCCGCCGCGTGGCTCGCCCGCCGGCCGTGACCGCCGCCGGGGCTCAGGCCGTGCGGGCGGCCGCGTCGGGCGACTCCGGATCGGCGACGTCGGCGAACTCGGTCAGGCCACGCTCCAGCGCCGCCCGGCCCGCGGGGGTCATCCGCTCCAGCACCTCCGCGAGCAGCTCACGGCGGGTGGTCCGCAGGCGCTCCAGAAGCTCCCGCGCCGGCGGCGTCAGATACAGCGCGATCTCGCGCCGGTCGGCCCGGCCCGGCACCCGCTCGACCATGCCGGAGGCGACCAGGCGATCGCAGAGCCGGCTCGCCGACGACAGGATCATCTTGAGGTGCCCGGCCAGGCCGCGCAGATTGACGCCCGGCTCGCGCTCGATCGCCAGCAGGGCGTTCAGCTGGGGGCCGGAGAGCCGGGGAATCATCCGCTCGCGTGCGGCGTCCCACGCGGACAGCAGCGCCGGCGCGGCGTCGTCGACCGCCGCGGCACGCCTCGGGTCCGGCCTGTCCGGCCCATGGTGTTCGGCCATGGTGCAGCAGAGACTACTCGTACGGCAGAGACTGTCGAGGTGGGTGAACTCTTGTCCGACCGAATGACCGCGGTCCGGCGCGCCCTTACGGACGCGCCGGCAGACCGCATCGTCGAGTACCTGGCGGAAGTGATCGCCCGGAAATATTCGATCGACATCGAACTGCTGCTTGTCGACTATCGCCTGGCCGCCCTGCTGCCGCTGACCGACGGCCCGCCGGTGAGCAGCCCCGGCGAACCGGCCTGGCGCTCGTTCGACCACCAGTCCGAGGTCACCGCCGGGGAGGTCGGCTACTTTCCGGTGACCGGGCGCGGGGAGCGCATCGGCGTGCTGCGCTGCTCCCCCGCCGCCGGCTCGGCGGACACCCGGGGCGAGCTCGCCGAGATCGCCACGTTGCTCGCGCACGAGCTGCAGGCGGCGGCCGCCGGAACCGACCGGTACGCCTCGGCGGCCCGGCTCAACCGGCTGACGCTGGCCGCCGAGATGCAGTGGGCGCTCCTGCCCGGGCGCAGCCGGATCCGGCCGTCGTTCAGCCTGGCCGGGCAGCTCGAGCCCTCGTACGCGGTCCGCGGTGACAGCTTCGACTGGGCCGAGCAGGACGGCCGGCTCTACCTGAACGTGCTCAACGGCCACGGCGAGGGCACGAGCGCCGCGCTGCTGACCTCGCTGGCCACGTACGCGCTGCGCAACGCCCGCCGCGCCGGGCTGCCGCTGGCCGACCAGGCGTCGCTGGCCGACCAGGCGGTCTTCGCGCAGCACCGCGGCGACCGGCACGTGGAGACGCTGCTGCTGGAGCTGGACCTGAACTCCGGCGAGATGCAGGCGATCGACGCGGGTTCACCGCGAATGATGCTGCTGCGCGACGGCGAGGTCGTGGACCGGCCGCTCGAGGCGCAGTTCCCGCTGGGCATGTTCGAGTCCTCGGAGTACGCGCCGCAGTCCTTCTCCCTGCGCACCGGCGACCGGCTCTTCATCGTCAGCGACGGCGTGTTCGACGCCGCCACGGGCAGTAGCCGCTACGGGGAGGCGGCCCTGCACCGCTTCGTGCGGCGGACCGGGTCGCTCGCGCCCCTGCAGGCGGTGCGCACGATGCTCGGCGACCTACGGGCGTTCGTCGGCGGCGACCTCGAGGACGACGCGGTGGCCGTCTGCCTGGACACGACCGCCGCAGCCCAGGACTGACTGAAGCGGCCGCCGGATCCCCGAGGGGTTCCGGCGGCCGCCGTGTCCATCGAGGCGTCAGCGAGTGGAGACCGCCCGAGACGAGATCGCCTCGAGGAAGATGTCGCCGATCTTCGCCGGGTCCTGCGCGATGTAGACCCCGCCCGACCCCGTGGCGTCGGTGATGGTCTCCAGCTCGTTGCGGTCCACGCCGGGGCCGATGCCGATGATGACCATCCGCACCGGACGCTTCGGGTCGGCCAGCTTCCTCAGCTTGGTGACAAGCGTCCTCTGGTCGATGCCGTCCTTGTTCTCGTTCTGGCCGTCGGTGAACAGCAGGACCGAGTTGACCCGGCCGGCCTGCCAGCTGTCCTGCACGTTCTGGTACGCGGCCAGCGCGGTGTCGTAGAGGCCCGTGCCACCCTGCGGCTTGGGCTGAATCTGCTCGATCGACTCCTGGACCCGGGTCCGTGCCGACGTCAGGGGGCTGATCGGCACGATCTGTTTCCACGGCCTCTTGCCGACCATCTCGGTCGAGAAGAGCCAGACGCCGACCGCCCACTTGTCGTCGAAGAGCGCGAGGCCCTGCGACGCCGCGAGCCTGGTCACCGTCGCGCGGTCGACGCCACCGGCCGTCGGCACCTCGTCGAGCATCGAGCCCGACACGTCGAAGACGGCGAGCGCGCGGCCCGGCAGGGTGATCGCGCCCCAGCTGCCCAGCACCTGGTTGATCGCGGAGGCGTCGAGGCCCGCCGCGGCGGTGCCCTCGGTGCCGGACGCGGGTG
The DNA here is from genome assembly GCF_040638275.1 of Actinoplanes sp. NPDC026623. Taxonomy (NCBI): domain Bacteria; kingdom Bacillati; phylum Actinomycetota; class Actinomycetes; order Micromonosporales; family Micromonosporaceae; genus Actinoplanes; species Actinoplanes sp. NPDC026623. The sequence continues at coordinate 13,924 of NZ_JBEZXZ010000115.1, forward strand.
CGTCGGCGCCCGGGGACGCCTTCGGCGCGCCGACCGGACCGGCGAAGCCGGCACCGACCGAGCCGTCCGGGGCGCGCAGGCCGACGGTCGCCAGCTGGTTCTTGAAGCTGGCCTGCTGCAGCGCCACGCGCAGGCCGGTGGCGGCCGCGGACTTGCTCAGGTCGACCTCGGGCATGACCGCGAACGGGTAGTTCAGCGGCGGCGGCATCGGGTCGAGGTAGAGCGCGGCCAGGTTGACCTGCGGGCGCTCCGCGTTGTAGGCGATCACGTCCTCCTCGGACAGCGGCGCGGCACTGACGGCGCTGGCGAGGTCGGCCGGGTCGAGCGACCGGGGGAACTTCTGCATGAGGTCGTCGCGCAGCGAGGAGCTGCCCGCGGCAAGGGCGCGCAGCGCGCCCACCTGGGTCGCCTTCGCGTTCGCGCCGGTGCCGGCCGCGCCGCCCAGCGCGAGCAGACCGGCGAGGCCGGCCGCGTCGCGGGTCGGGTCGACGATGCCGGTGCGCAGCGAGTTGCCGGTAGTCATCTTCTTGAGCAGGTCGGACCAGCCGAGCTTGCGGTCGGGCCAGCCGATCTGCTGCGCGATGGGCACGGGCATGGCGACCACGACGGGGCTCTGCGCGATCGAGTGGCCGTCGGTCGGCACGAAGCCGGACGCCTCCGACCGCAGGCGCAGCAGCCAGGTCGTCGAGTCCGCGATCCACACGTCCGGCAGGACGGTCGACCCGCCGCTCGAACCGACGCCGGTGAGGGAGACGCCGTGCTTGGCGGCCACGGCCGCGGCCGTGGCGGCGGGGTTGACGCCGGTAACGCTCACGGCGACACACGTTCCGTTGACATTGGCACCGCCAGCGGTCCACTGCTGGGCAGCTTGATCCACGGCGGGAGCGATCTCGGTGGCGGCTGCGACGGTCAGTTTGATCTGACCTGAGCATCCGGCATCGGCGAGACTCTGATAGCCGAGCCAGGAACCAGCGAGGACAACCACGATCGCCATCGCAGATGCGACGACGCTGGCCCCACTGAGATTGAAGTTTCTGCGATGGCGTCCTGACACGCGCTCCATACTGCGCATCTCCGGACCTGAATGCCATATACGTTCGGACGAAACTTACTCGGATTGGAAACCCCAACTACCTAATTCACTCTGCGTAGTGAGATGCCTCCGGAAGGTGTGGGGATCTTGGGAGTGTCTGCCGGGTTTCGGCCGTTAATGCCGCCACAACACCGCCGTCCGCTATCGGTCATCCGCCGACCTGGGGACCGTTCCAGCGCAGCAGGCACGTGGGACTGCCTTCGCCCACCGGCTCGCCCTGCGACTGCGGAATGCCGGTGTCCCGGTCGATGCGGAAGATCGTGACATTGTGTGAGCGCTCGTTCGCTACGTAGAGATGGTCGCCGAGCAGCGCGAGGTGCCGCGGCCAGGCGCCGCCGACGGCCACCTCGGCGACCAGCGTGCCGCCCGCCGGCTCCCACGCGAAGACGGAGACGGTGTCCGGGCCGCGGTTGGCCACGTAGACGAAGCGCCCGTCGCGGCCGGTGGTCAGCTCCGACGGAAGGTTCGGCTTCCCGGCGCTGGTCGTCGCGGCGCCGGCCCGCCGCAGGCTGCCGTCGGCGGGATCCGGTCGCCACCAGGTCAGGTCGCCGGCCAGCTCGCCGACCATCAGCAGCGCGCCGTCGATCGAGCGCAGCAGGTGCCGGGGGCCGGCGCCGGGCTCCGCGACGACGGCCGGGCCGGCCAGGACGAGCCGTCCCGAGATCGGGTCGAGGCGGGCCCGCCACACCCGGTCCGAGCCGAGATCGGAGATCAGCACGTCCGGGCCGTTCGGGTCCGGCGCGACCATGTGCGGGTGCGGGCCCTCCTGGCGGTCCGCGACCGGGCCCCGGCCCCGCAGGTGGAGCAGGTCGCAGTGCTCGCCCGGCACGCCGCCCGAGTCGAGGGGGAAGACCGCGACGCTGCCGCCGGAGTAGTTGGCGACCAGCAGATGGCGGCCGTCCGCGGAGACGGCGAGGTGGCAGGGCGCGGCACCGCCGGTCGACCGCACCGCCAGCGGGGTGAGTGAGGCGTCCGCCGCGACCGCGAAGGCGCTCACCGTGCCGGCGTCGAGCTCGTTGGCCGCGTACAGGACCGGCAGGCGGGGGTGCTGGGCCAGAAAGGACGGCGAGGGCGTGCGGGCGACGATGCCCAGCCGGGTCAGGTCGCCGGTCGCCGGATCGCGGCGCAGCAGCGCGATACCCTCGCCCTCGCCGCCGCTCTCGCCCGTGTAGCAGCCGACGAAGACGTACTCCTCATTCGCGCCCATGCCCCGATCCAATCACGCGGAAGCGACGGCCGCGCGGACCCCCGTCCGACCCGCGCGACCGCCCGTCCGGCCCGATCAGCCGTTCAGCAGCTCGTACGCTTCCTTCGTCGCCCGCTGCTGCTGGTCAGCGGCGGGCACCCGCGGCGTCGGCACCTTGCCGAAGTCGCCGTAGGTCACCTCGTACCTGGCGGCCTTGTGCTTGCCGGCCGCCGGGATCTTCACGACCGTGGAGATCAGCCGCCCCTGGTCGTCGACGGTGGCCTCGAACGGCACCGCCTTGGCCCGCGTCCCCAGCGCGGCGAGGTGATCGGCGTCGACGATCTCCGATTCGACCTCCGCGGTGAGGTCGGTGGTGCCGGCGAACTCGCCCGCACCGGCCTGCCGGACGTCGACGATCCCCCGGACCACGGTGCCGGCCTCGCCCGGGTCGGTCTCGGCGTCGTAGCCCAGCGGGACGTCCTTGGCGTTCTTGATCTTGGCCGGGTCGATCAGCATCCACTTCTTCGGCAGCTTCGGAAGCCCGGTGAGCCCCTCGGTGCCGGTGAACCGCATCTTGATCCAGGTCTGTTCCTCGACGACCAGGAAGTCGGAGTGCAGCGTGAAGCCGGCCTCCGGCTCGCGGTAGGCCAGGCCGAACCGGTAGCTGTGCCGATCCGCGTCGAGGTCGCCCGCGATGGACACCCCGCCGCCCTTGACGGCGAAGTGAAAACTGCCGGTCCTGCCGTCCGGCAGCGACCTGAGCAGCGTCTCCCGCGGACCGGGCGGCGCGGACGCGGCCGGCTCCCCCGCGGCATCGGCGAGGCCGCAGCCGCCGGCGGATACGCCGACGGCGACAAGGGCGGCGACGGCGGCCAGCCGAACGTTTCGAACATTCATCTGCTCATCGCTTTCTCAGCGCGGCGGCCCGGTCTGCCGGTCCGCCTGTCGGGTTGACGCAGTGAAGCCTCTGAGACAGTGCTGCCGTCGCGCTGCGGCTATGCTGCTGCCGGCTGCCGTTCCGCTGCCGTTTCACATACGTGCTGCTCAAGGGGGTTGGCGCAGTGACCGACGCGCCCGCGAACCTCTCGCTGAGGTTCGAGATCCTCGGCGCGGTCCGGGCCCTGCGCGGCGAGGAACCGGTGGACCTCGGCCCCGCCAAACAGCGTGCGGTGCTCGCGGTGCTGCTGCTCGAGGCGGGCCGGCCGGTGCCGACACACCAGATGGTCGACGCGGTGTGGGGCGAGGAGCCGCCGGAGAACGGCGCCAACGTCGTGCAGAAGTACGTGGCCGGGCTGCGCCGGGTGCTGGAGCCCGACCGCTCGCCGCGCACGCCCGGCGAGCTGATCGCGCTGACCGAGGGCGGTTACGTCCTGCGGGCCGACCCCGGCGCGCTGGACGCCGAGCGGTTCCAGGCCGGCCTGGCCCGGGCCTCCGCGGAACGCCGGGCCGGGCGGCTGGCCGAGGCGGCCGAGACGCTGCGCGAGGCGGTGGGCCTGTGGCAGGGCGAGGCGCTGGCCGGGCTCGCGGGGCCGGTCTTCGAGGCCGCCCGCAACCGGCTCGCCGACGCCCGCGCCACCGCCTGGGAGAAGTGGGCCGACATCGAGCTTGCCCGGGGCAACCACACCGGGCTCATGCCGGACCTGGTCCGGCTCGTCGAGCAGTTCCCGCTGCGCGAGGGGCTGCGGGCGCAGCTGATGATCGCCCTCTACCAGGGCGGGCGGCAGGCCGAGTCGCTGGCGGTGTTCCGCGACGCCCGCGCCTACTTCCTCGACGAGTTCGGCGTGGAGCCGGGCGAGCGGATGCGCGAGGCGCATCAGCGCATCCTGCGCGGCGAGCCCTTCTACTCCGAGCCCGTCGACCCGTGGGGCGCGGGCAACGACATCCCGCTGCCCCGCCGGCCGGGCGACGATGCCCTGCCCCCGGCGTCGGCCGCCTCCGGCTCGCTCGTCGCACCGTCGCCGTACTACGTGCAGCTATCCGTCCCGCCGGATCCCACCGAGTTTGTGCTCGCCCCCGCCTCGCCGGCCTACCCGCCGCCGTCGCCGTGGGGTGCCGGGCCGCCGATGTACCCGGCTCCGGCTCGGCGGTTCCCGGTCGGCGAGGTCGTCGCGGCGGCGCTGCTGCCGTTGATCGTGTGCTCGTTCGGCAGCTGGATCTACTTCGTGTACGCGGGCGCCCGCCGGTACGACAAGCGCCAGTTCCTGGTCGCCGTGGGCTGCGCCCTGCTGTTCGTCGTCGCGTCCGTCGTCTTCTTCGAGGTCGACCCCAGTCCGGTCGAGGGTCAGGAGGTGAGCACGGCGGAGACGGTCGGCCTCCTGATGTGGGTGGCCCTCGCCGTCGCCTCGGCCGTGCACGGCGCGGTCCTCGCCTCCCACCCGGGCGACACCCCGCGGAGCCGGAACCTGCGCAAGCAGGCCCGCCAGTTCGCGCTCTTCGACCCGGTCCGCGCTCGCCAGCTGGGCATCGGCCGGCCGGACCTGCTGCGCGCCTTCGACGACGGCGGGCTCGTCGACCTCAACCACGTGCCGGGGCACGAGCTGGCCCGGCTGCCCAAGCTGAGCTCGGAGCAGGCGCACCGGATCGTTATGGACCGGCTGAACCGCGGCCCCTACGCCCGGCCGGAGGACCTGATCGCGCGCGGAGTCCTGCCCGCGCGCACGGTGTCCCGGCTGGCGACCCGGCTGATCTGCCTGCCGCCGACTCCGACGGACACCCCGGCCGGCTGGCCGTCGCCGTACTCGGCGCCGCACGGCTGAGCCGGGCCGGTCAGCACGCCCCTCAGCGTGAGCCGGCGGCCAGCAGCTGCCGGCGGGCGACGTACTCGACCAGCTCGATCAGGACGTTGCGGGCGGCCAGCGGCTCGCGCGCGTCGAACTCGACCACCGGAACGTCGGGGTCGAGGTCGAGGGCGCGGGCGATGGCCTCGGAGCCGAACCGGCGCTCGGTGTCGAAGCAGTTGACGGCGACCACGAACGGCGTGCCGCGCTGCTCGAAGTAGTCGATCGACGGGAAGCAGTCCGCCAGGCGGCGGGTATCGGCGAGCACGATGGCGCCCAGCGCACCCTGCGACAGCTCGTCCCAGAGGAACCAGAAGCGGTCCTGCCCGGGCGTGCCGAAGAGGTAGAGCTGCAGATCGTCGGTGATCGTGATGCGACCGAAGTCCATCGTCACCGTCGTCGTGCGCTTCCCCTCCACTCCGGAGGTGTCGTCGGCGCCTTCGACGCCGGTCAGCACCTCCTCGGTCTGCAGCGGCCGGATCTCGCTGACCGAGCCGACCATCGTGGTCTTGCCCGCACCGAACCCGCCGGCGATGAGGATCTTGAGCGCGACCGGGATGCGAGAGCGCGTGCCGTCTCGGTCAGAGCGCACGGAGTCCATTGACAACCGCCTTGAGTACGTCGACGTCATGCGGCTGAGAGGCCGCAGGGGGCTCGTAGAGCGAAATAAGTCCCGCTGAGCGTAGATCACCCAGCAAAACCCGGACGACCCCGAGGGAGAGGTCCAGTTTGGAGGCTAGTTCGACAATCGGCGTCGGCTCCCACGCCGCGCCGACGATAGCGTGATGCTCCGGTTGCAACGAGGGCGACGGTGCCGCGTTCGCCATCGTCGCCACCACGAAAGCGACAAGATCGAATTCACAACCGGACGGGGCGACCCGGCCTTGCGTCATCGCGTACGGCCGGACCACCGGGCCTGCGTCGTGGTCCAGCCAGTCGTGCGGCGCGCGCAGCGGATCAACGGGCATGGGACCCGGTGGGCCGCTCGGGCGCGTCCATCGTCTGGCCCACCCGGATCACCAGCATGGCCATCTCGTACGCGATCAGGCCCAGGTCCGCGTCGCTGGAGGCGAGCACCGCCAGGCACGCACCCAGGCCGGCCGCCGTGACCAGGAGGAACGCGTCCTCCATCTCGACGACGGTCTGGCGCACCGGGCCGGCCTGGAAGTGCCGGCTCGCCCCCTTGGCCAGGCTCTGGAAGCCGGCCGCCATCGCCGAGAGGTGCTCGGCGTCCTCTCTGCTCAGAGCGGCGGACGCGCCCATCATGAGCCCGTCCGCCGACAGCACCACCGCCTGCTGCACCGACGGCACCCGCTCGACCAGGTCGTCGAGGAGCCAGGTGAGGTTGGCGCCCTGGTGGTTCGTCGTGTTTGCCACTATGCGTCCTTCTCCGGCCGGTTCTCGTGATTCTCATCGGGCGCGTTGTCGCTGTTTGCGGAGAGTCCGGCCGCCACCGGGCTCTGTACCGCCGGGAACGTGACGGTAGCCGCCTCCGACATCGCCCGCGCCTCTAGCGTCTCCTGTTTGTCAGTGACGGATGTCTCTGCCGGCGGCTCCGGGTCCTTCGCGGCGCTCAGCGCGGCCGCCGCGAGGCGCCCCTCGGCGGTGCCGCGCTGCAGGGCGCTCATCAGGCTGCGCACCTGCTCCGGGGAGCGGGGGGTGCCGCTGGCGACGCGCTCGGCGACCGGGCCGCGCAGTTGCGGCGCGAGGCTGGCCTGCCGGACCCGTTTGGGCAGCAGCGCCTCGTCGGCCTCGTCCAGCGGCTCCGCGGCAGTCGGCGGTGCGAGGTCCGCGGCGGACGCCGGCGGCTCGGGCGAGATGCCCGGGGGGGCGAGATCCGCCCGCTGGCCGATCGGCTCGCTCGCGACGCGCGGCGCCGGGATGCGGGGCCTGGACGGCGCCGGGGCGGACCCCGGCAGTGCGGTCGGGAGGTCACCGTGCCGCAGCGGGGCGTCGCCCGCCAGGCCGATGCCGTTCAGGCCGCCGTTCAGGCCCTCGGCGCCCGGGCCGGCGCCGTTCGACGTCAGTCCGTTGCCGGCCGACGGCAGCTCCATCGAGGTCAGACCGGCCGGCGAGGTCATGTTCGGCGGTAGCAGGGCCGGCGGAGCCGTCGGCCCGTCCTTGGCCCGGCGCGGCCTGGTCCGGCGGCGCTGCACGAGGCCGTCCTCGGTGAGCCCCTCGACCACGGCGCTGGGGCTCGGCCCGCTCGGCTCGGCGGGCGTCAGGGGCGTCAGGTCGACGGCGGTGTCGGCCAGGTCCGGGCCGGCCGTGGCGGTTCCGTTGATCGTCACGGGACGGCCGGCCACCGCGATCGAGCGCAGCTCCTCGGTGCCCTGCCACTGCAGGGCGGCGAGCGACGGGCGCGACGGATCCTCGGTGCCCGTGCCGACCAGCGGGCGGTCCCACGACTTGTCCGGGGTGGACGGCCCGGCGGGCAGCTCGGCCCGGCCCGGCCCGGCGGTGACGAGATCGCCCGGCACCAGCACGACCGCGGTGATGCCGCCGTAGCCGCTGGTGCGCAGGGTCACCCGGATGCCGTGCCGGTTGGCCAGCTGGGCGACCACGAAGAGACCGAGCCGGGCGCTGTCCGTGGGGTCGAAGTCGGGCGGCTCGAGCAGCTTGCGGTTGGCCTCGGCCATCGCCTCGGCGGACATGCCCAGGCCGCGGTCCTCGATCTCCAGGGCGTAGCCGTTCGGCAGCACCTGGCCGACGACCTGGACCCGGGTGTGCGGCGGTGAGAACGACGCCGCGTTCTCCAGCAGCTCGGCGACCAGGTGGATGACGTCGCCGACGGCCCGGCCGAGCACCGCGGAGGACTCGATCGAGACGATGTCGACCCGCTTGTAGTCCTCGACCTCGCTGATCGCGCCGCGGACGACGTCGATCACCGGCACCGGGTTGCGCCAGCCGCGCCCGGGCGCGGCGCCGGCCAGGATCACCAGGTCCTCGGCGTGGCGGCGCATCCGGGTGGCGAGGTGGTCGACGCGGTAGAGGTCCTCGAGCTCGTCCGGCTCGGTCTCGCGCCGCTCCATGCGGTCGAGCAGGGAGAGCTGCCGGTGCAGCAGGGTCTGGCTGCGGCGGGCGATGTTGAGGAAGACCTCGTTGATCCCGCGCCGGACGTTGGCCTCCTCGACCGCCGACTGCACGGCCGTGCGCTGCACCTCGTTGAAGGCGCGGCCGAGCTCGCCGATCTCGTCCCGGCCGTACTCCAGCGGCGGGGTCTCCACCTCGACGTCGACCGCCTCGCCGCGCTGCAGCCGGCGGACCACGGAGGGCAGCCGCTCGTTGGCCATCTCCAGCGCCTCGCCGCGCAGCCGGATCAGGCGACCGACCATCGAGCGGCCGACGCGCAGCGACACCCAGACCGAGACGACGACCGCGATCAGGCCGAGCAGGCCGGCCAGGCCGAGCCGGATGATCACCCTGACCGCGACCGGCACGGCCTGCTGCGCGAGCGAGTCCGCGGCGTTGATCTCGAACGCACGCAACTGCTGCGCCGAGGTGTCGTACGCCGGCTGCCACGACGACGCCTGCACCGGAGCCGCGACGCCGGGCCGGCTGTCGTTGATCAGGATGTCCTGCAGCTCGCGGAGCCGGTTGAACGAGGTGCTGTTGCTGAGCTGCCGGAACGCCGTGCGGTTCTGCTCGGGCAGATCGGTGACGCCCTGCGACAGCAGGAAGCGGGTGGTGGTGATCGTCTGCAGCAGCTCGCCGCGGCCGGCCGCGCTCAGCTTTCCGGCCGCGAGCGCGCCCGCGATCAGCGAGTCCGTGCGGCTGAGGTATTCACGGCCGCGCCCGATCATGGTGATGGCGCGGATCTGGCGGTCGATGTGCTCGTCGCTGAACGTGGCGAGCGCCGAGTACATCTGGAAGGTGCTGTCGACGATGCCGTTGTAGAGGTTCTGGGCGCCGATCGGGTCCACCTCGCGGCGGTCGATGTGCACTCGGTTGGCGGCCAGCCCGTCGAGGTCGGAGAAGACCTGCCGGATCCGGGTCTCCAGGGTGTCGGTCGCGGCGCCACGCGCGGCGTCGCTGCCGGCGGTGCGCCGGAACTCGGTGCCGGCCCGGTCGGTGGCGGCGCGCTGTGCGACGAGCGCGGCGGGGCTGCCGTTGGGGTCCGCGAGGAACTCGACCGAGAGCCGCCGCTCGCGCTGCAGCTCACCCGTGAGCGCCTCGCCGGGCGTGCCGACGGTGTCCAGCAGGGTCTGCGCCGACATCAGGTTGAGGGCCGGGCCGAGGGTCAGTGCCGTCGCGAAGACCCAGAGCGCGAGCAGCGCCGTCAGCGGCACCGCCACCATCGCGATGATCTTCGAACGGATCGACCAGTTGCGGGTTCTCATCAGACTCCGCCCGAGTGGATGCAGGACCTGCGCAGCGCAGGACGATGTGGCCGTCGACGCTTGTTAACGGCCGTTTTCGAGCTGAGCACGCCTTCGGCAGGATACGTAATGGACGCGATCGGAGCTAGCGCCGGTACGTGCCATAATGCAGTGGACCGTCCTAATTGTCCTGGGGGAACGGCATGCGTTGCAGGTCGCGCTTTGGTGAATCTCACGACAAAATAGCCGCGCGCCGGTCCGGCTCGCCCGGATTGGGCCACCTGTCCGTTTCCGGTCAGCCGGGGACGGACGCCCCGCCGGCCGTCGTCCACGACATTTTCTGGAACGGGTCAAGTCTGCCGTCCACACAGACGGAGGGTTTTCACGCCGTGCTGTCGAATCGGATTGATGACCCTGGTTGGGTGGGCATATCCGGGGGTGAAGAAGGAGGAATCCGATGTCCCCCACAGTCGTGATCGTTCTCATCGTCGTCGTGCTGCTGATCGCAGCCGTCACCGTCTACGGCGTACGCGCCAGCCGCCGCAAGCAGCTTCGCAACACCTTCGGCCCCGAGTACGACAAGGTGGTCGGCGATGCCGACAGCCGCTCGGAGGGCGAGCGTGAGCTTCGTGAACGCGAGAAGCGGCACGCCGAGTTCGAGCTCCAGGAGTTGTCTGCCGAGTCGAAGGCGAGGTACTCGCTGGCCTGGGAAGAGGTGCAGATCCAGTTCGTCGACTCACCCGGTGAGGCCGTCTCCACCGCCGACGAGCTGGTCACCCGGCTCATCGGCGAGCGCGGCTACCCGACCGGGGACTACGACGACCAGCTCGCCAACCTGTCCGTCGCGCATGCCCGCACCCTCGAGCACTACCGCGACGCCCACGAGATCAGCGAACGCAGCGCCGGCGGCAAGGCGAGCACCGAGGATCTGCGGCAGGCCCTGGTCCACTACCGCGCGCTCTTCGCCGACCTGCTCGGAGAGAACCCCGTCCGCACCGAAGGCGCCGCCGCCGCGGCGGAATCCCACCCGACGGTCCCGAACCAACAGATCAACAACCACGACAGCGACGTCGCGGGCTCCCGTCCCGACGCCACGAGCCGCTGAGGAGCCTGATCATGCGTTTCTTCTCCAACGACGCGCGCGAAGCCAACGAAGAGCTGGCGCTCGACGACCGACCGGAACGGGTCCAGTCCGACCCGGTGGCGGTGCCGAACCAGCGGCCGCCGTCGCCGTGGTCGAACACCCCGACGACGCCCGGCGACGACATCGACGACGATGACGACAACCGTGAGTCCACCGACGACGAGCCCCGCGACGCCACGGCCGCCGGCACCGTGACCGACGACGACACGACCGGGAGCCAGGAACCGACCACGGCCTTCGCGGCGCCCGCCCGCGGGGACGGCCGGTGGGACGCCGCGGACGACACGAACGTGCCGTACGCGGGCAGCCCCGCCGGCACGGATTCGCGGGAGTCCTGGGACCAGGACGAGGACGGGGCGGACGCGCAGCACCGCCGCGGGCCGGCCGACGACGTCGACGTCCCGCTCGACGAGCCCGCCGCCGGCGACGCCGCCCTCGACGCCGAGGCCGCGCCGGCGGACGCCGAGAAGATTTCCGAACCGGACGACGCTGCACGGGCCGACTCCGAGTCGGACGACGATGACGACGACTCCGACGACGAACCCGAGGCCGTCGAGACGATCACCGACGAGGCCTCCCCCGAGTCCGACGACGATGACGACCCCGACGCCGATGAGCTCGACGCAGTGGCCGCCGCCCCGGTCACCGACGCCCCGCTCGCGGCGGCCGACGACACCCCGGCGACCGACGAGCCCGCCGCCGGGAGCGCGGTGGTCGCCGCCGTACCGGTGCCGGTGGGCGCGGCCGCGACCGCGCCGGCCGCCCGGACCGAGACGATCTTCGGCGCCGACGACGCCCAGTCGTTCCAGGACCGCTGGCGCGAGGTCCAGCTGCGCTTCGTCGACAGCCCGAAGGACGCGGCCGCCGAGGCGACCACGCTGATCGACGAGGCGGTCGAACGGCTCACCGCCGGCCTGAAGGCACAGCGTGACGGCCTGGCCGACGACACCGAGGACACCGAGCGGCTGCGCCTGCAGCTGCGCGGGTACCGGGACATCCTCAACCGCATCCTCAGCCTCTAGCCCGCGCGAACCGGTCGCGTGCCCCGGCACGCGGCCGGTGCCATGCTGAGCGGATGCGCGCATCCCGCCTCGTCTCCCTGCTGCTGTTGCTGCAGGCGCGCGGGCGGATGACCGCGCAGGACCTGGCCGACGAGCTCGAGGTGTCCGTGCGGACGGTCTACCGCGACGTCGAGTCGCTCGGCGCGTCCGGCGTCCCGATCTACGCCGACCGCGGCCCGGCCGGCGGCTACCGGCTGCTCGAGGGCTACCGCACCCGGCTGACCGGCCTGACCGGCGACGAGGCCGGGACGCTGTTCCTGGCCGGCGTGCCCGGGCCGGCCGCGGAGCTCGGGCTCGGCTCGGTCCTGGCCGCCGCGGAGCTCAAGCTGCGGGCCGCGCTGCCGGGCGAGCTTGCGGACCGGGCCGACCGGGTGCGGACGCGGTTCCACCTGGACGCGCCCGGCTGGTTCCGGGCCGACGAGCCCACCCCGCACCTGGCCACGATCGCCGACGCGGTCTGGCGGGAGCGGATGCTCCAGGTGCGCTACCTGCGCTGGAAGGCGCCCCGCGAGGTGACCCGGACGCTGTCCCCGCTGGGCGTGGTCCTCAAGGCGGGGCGGTGGTATGTCGTGGCCCTGTCCCGCGACAAGGTGACCGCGTACCGGGTGGCCAACGTGCTCGACGCGGAGCTGCTCGACGAGCCGGCGCCGCGCCCGACCGACTTCGACCTCGCCTCGTTCTGGAGCGCCTGGACCGAGCGGTACGAGCGCAGCGTCTACACCGCGCAGGCGACCGTACGGATGACCGCCGGGGCGCTCGGCCGGATGGCGTACCTCTTCCCGCCGGAGATGGCGCGGGTGGCCCGGGCCTGCGCCGGCCCGGTGGGCGACGACGGCCGGCTGACCACGACCGTGCCCATCGAATCGGTCCTGCACGGCCACACGGAGTTGCTGAAGCTGGGCGCCGACGCCGAGGTGCTGGACCCGCCGGAGCTGCGCGAGCGCTTCGCCGAGTCCGCCCGCGGCCTGGCGGCGACCTATCTCGAGGCGGAGCCGCGCGGCGGGGATCAGGCGCTGGACGTGGTCCCGTAGACCCGCTCGATCCTCACGTCGCCCGGGTCGGTGCTCCCGTCGGAGGGCGACGATGGCGGCACGTCCTTGGTCGGCGGATCGGTGGGCGGGGTGGTCGACTCCTGCGGCGGGTCGACGGGCGGCTTCGAGGGGCTCGGCGACGACGTCTGCACCGGCGGGGTCGGCGATGTCTCCGATTCGGACGGAGACGGGGAGGACCGGGCCGGCCTGGGCCGCACGGTCCTGGTCGACCTGGGCTGGTTGTTCGCCACGGGCTCGTCCGTGATCTCCCCGGCGCCGGTCGGCGCGTCACCCGCGCCGGAACCGCCCGATGGCGTGCCGTTCTGCTGGACGGTGGTCACCGCCGGCGGCCGGTCCGCCGTCTCGGTCGCGGCGCCGAACTGCGCGCCGAGCCACATTGCCGGTCCGAGGCCTATCGCGACGATAGCCCCGAAGAGCGCCATCGGTCCCCGATCCACAGCGCCCCCTCCCCCCTGTCTGTGGCGATCATCGCTGCTCCGCGCGGCCTGCTCCTACCCGATTTCGGCGAACGGTAAGCGAATGATGCCGATCCCATAATGACGCCTGGTGATGGCTTGGTGACTCAATGAGTCAGTGATGCGACCCAGTTGTTACCAGCACGCTTCGGGGCAGGGATCGGTTCACCCAGGACGGTGACTATCTGGTGCGAGACAGGAACGCTATGGCGTCGTCGAGGGCGACCCAGCCGCCCGGCAGTTCGTCGGAGTCGAGCGCGGCCCGCAGCCGCAGCGTGCCGCCGTCGCGCAGGCTGAGATCCCAGCTCCTGCGCTTGGTCCGGGTGGCGCCGGCGACCTCGGCATAGGCGACGAACCGGCTGCCGGGAGCGGCGGCATCGCGCTGGGGCGCGTCGGCCGCGGCGAAGCGGGACAGCCGCCGCTTCGCGGAGCCGTTCTGCGAGCGCGGCAGCCCCGGCACCAGGAACAGTCCGGTGTCGACGATCAACACGTCCGTCCGGGCCCCGTCGACCACCAGGTTGACCACGCCGCCGACCACCTCGGGCCGGGTCTGCGCGGCCTCCGCGCCGGGTTCGGCCGCGGCGTCGATGCCCAGGGCTGCGAGCCGTTCCCGGGCGGCGGCGACCGTCGCCGGGTCGCTCGCCAGCGCGGCCAGGCCGCCGAGGTCGAGGTGCGCGCCGTCGGCGGCGACCAGCTCGGCGGCGCCGGTCCAGCTGTGCCGCCAGCGGGCCGCGTCGCTGCGCAGGGCCGCCAGCGCCAGCAGCAGCGTGACCAGTTCGGCGATCCGGTCGGCGGTCTCCTCGGCGGACAGGCCGGTGAACACGGACTCGGCGGCCTTCCGCAGCCGGCCGTCCCCGGCGAGGTCCAGCAGGTCCGCGGCGTTCGTCACGGGCACGCCCGCGGCGCGCGAGATCGTGGCCAGTGCGGCGTCGGCCTCGCGCTGCATCTCGACGGTTCGCGCCACGCCGAAGAACACGTCCCAGTCGACGGTGGTGCGTCCCTGCGGCGGGAACGCGACGCCCTGCAGCGCCCGGCCGAGCCCGGGCAGGTCGGGAACGAGATCACCGGCCGGCGCACCGAGCCCCGGGCCGGCGGCGCCCGCGGC
>NZ_JBEZXZ010000116.1:0-27972 GCF_040638275.1 Actinoplanes sp. NPDC026623
GCCGCGAGCGGCGGCCCGGTGGGGACGCTGGAGCGACGCGACAGCGGCACCGAGGTCGCCCGCGCGTACGCGCCTTATCTGATCATCATCGCCATCTTCTCGATCGCCAACATCGGCGCCGTCAAGGACGCCCTGGCCCAGGAGCCGTGGACGGTGAAGTTCGCCTGGCCGGGGCTGGAGGTGATGGGCGCCAACGGCGAGCCGCTCGCCTCGACCACCTTCACCTTCGGCTGGCTGCCCGCCGCCGGCACCCTGATGATCCTGGCCGGCATCCTGACGGCCCTGGTGCTGCGGATCCGTCCGGGCCGCGCGCTGCGGGCCTACCTCGACACGTACGTCGAACTGCGGCACGCCATCGTCACCGTGATGGCGGTGCTGGCGCTCGCATACGTGCTCAACCAGTCGGGCCAGACCAACACGCTCGGGGAGTTCCTGGCCGCGGCCGGCGGCGTGTTCATCTTCCTGTCCTCGATCCTCGGCTGGACCGGGGTGGCCGTCACCGGCTCCGACACCTCCTCCAACGCGCTGTTCGGCGCGCTGCAGGTGCAGGCCGCCTCCCGGGCCGGCCTCGACCCGGTGCTGCTGGCCGCGGCCAACTCCTCCGGCGGCGTGCTCGGCAAGATGATCAGCCCGCAGAACCTGGCCATCGCGGCCTCGGCGGTCGGCATGGCCGGGCGGGAGGGCGACATCTTCCGCCGGGTGGTGGGCTGGAGCCTGCTCCTGCTGCTGGTGATGTGCGTGCTCGTCACCCTGCAGGGCACCCCGGTGCTCAGCTGGATGGTTCCGTGACGGACAGGTGGCCGGGGATCTCCTCGATCCGGTGATAGACCGGCAGGCCGCGCTCGCGGGCGATGGCCACGTCCTGGTCCGCGCCGGTCGACTCGCCGGGCAGGCGCAGCACCGCGTGGCAGTGCCGCAGCAGGCGCTGCGCGACCGGGTAGAGCACGTCCTCGGCCGTGACCGCGCCCGCCGAGTGATGCAGCACGGGCAGCGCCACCCATTCGCCGATCATCGGCACGTGCCCGGCCTGGAAGATCGGCCACGCCGCCTCCTCCAGCCGAGCCAGGTTGGCCGCGATCAGGTCGGGGTCGCCGCCGGTCCCGGACCGGTATGGGCCAGCAATAAGGATAATCATGGGGTTCATGTGGCCAACCTACCGCTAGACTCGGCAGAAACAAGAACGACTGCGGAGGAACGTGCATGTTGGCTGCGCAACGCCGGGAGTTTCTGCTGGACCGGCTGCGGCGCGACCGTCGCCTGGTCGCCAAGGACGTCGCCGCCGAACTCGGGGTCTCCGAGGACAGCGTCCGCCGCGACCTGCGGGACCTGGCCGCGGCCGGCCTCTGCCAGCGGGTCTACGGCGGCGCACTGCCCGCCTCCCCGGCGATCGCCGACCTGGACACCCGGCGCGAGGTCGAGGTGGAGAGCAAGGCCCGGGTCGCCGCGGCGGCGGCCGGGCTGATCGGGACGGGCGACACGGTGATCCTGGACGGCGGCACGACCGCGCTGGCGGTCGCCCGTGCCCTGCACGCCGGCCTGCGGGCCACCGTCGTCACGCACAGCCCCAGCGTCGCCGCCGCGCTGGCCGAGCACCCGTCGATCGAGGTCTACGTGCTCGGCGGCCGGCTGTTCCGGCACTCGATGGTCGCCTGCGGCGCCGCGGCCGTCGAGGCCGCCCGGGTGGTCAACGCCGACCTGTTCCTGCTCGGGGTCACCGGGGTGCACCCGGATGCGGGGCTGACCACCGGCGACGCCGACGAGGCCGCGATGAAGCGCGCCCTCGCGCAGCGCGCCGCGGACACCTACGTCATGGCCAGCACCGAGAAGATCGGGGCGGCCTCCCGCTTCTCCGTGCTCCCGCTGACCGCCGTCGCGGGCGTGATCACCGACGCCCCGTCGCAGGACGAGACCGTGCGACGGCTGACCGCGGCCGGGGTGTCCATGATCGTCGCTTAGGCGTGCCTACTTTGACCGTTCGGCGCCTCCCTGCGATCGATGGGCGGTTTATGCTT
The DNA here is from genome assembly GCF_040638275.1 of Actinoplanes sp. NPDC026623. NCBI lineage: Bacteria > Bacillati > Actinomycetota > Actinomycetes > Micromonosporales > Micromonosporaceae > Actinoplanes > Actinoplanes sp. NPDC026623. The sequence continues at coordinate 2,013 of NZ_JBEZXZ010000116.1, forward strand.
GCGCCGATCATTCGCCCGCATCGCGTCGAGCAAGGGATGTGCAAGTGACAGACGGCCAGCAGGAGATGCCCAAACTGGACACCACCGTCCCGCAGACGGCCAGGATCTGGAACCACCTGCTCGGTGGCAAGGACAACTTCGCCGTCGACCGCGCGGTGGGTGATCAGATCATCGCGTCGTTGCCCCACCTCGCCGAGAACGCCCGGCTCTCGCGCGCCTACCTCGCCCGCGTCGTGCGCCATCTGGCCGGCGAGGCCGGGGTGCGGCAGTTCCTCGACATCGGCACCGGGCTGCCCACCGCCGACAACACGCACGAGGTCGCCCAGCAGGTGGCCCCGGCGTCCCGCGTCGTCTACGTGGACAACGACCCGCTGGTCCTCGCGCACGCCCGGGCCCTGCTGACCACCAGCCCCGAGGGCGCCACCGACTACATCGACGCCGACCTGCGCGACCCGGAGCGGATCCTCGGCGAGGCCGCCCGCACGCTCGACCTCGACCAGCCGGTGGCCCTGTTCCTGATGGGCATCCTCGGTCACATCGAGGACGACGCGGAGGCCAAGTCGATCATCGACCGCATCATGGGCCGGCTGGCACCGGGCAGCTATCTGGCGATGTACGACGGCAGCGACACCAGCGAGTCCAACAACGAGGCCGTCCGGATCTGGAACATCTCGGCCAACCCGAAATACCACCTGCGCAGCCCCGCCCGGATGGCCGCGCTCTTCGACGGCCTCGAGCTGGTCGAGCCCGGCGTGATCTCGGTGACCCGGTGGCGCCCGGCGCCCGGAGGCGAGGACGCTCCCGAGATCGACCAGTACGGCGCCGTGGGGCGTAAGCCGTAGCAGCGACGGGAACACGAGTGGTGACAGGACAGCAGAACGACGGGCCCACGGTCCGTCGTCTGCAGCTCGGCGCGCGCCTGCGCAGCCTGAGGGTGGCCAAGGGCGTCACCCGGGACCGGGCCGGCTACGAGATCCGCGCCTCCGAGTCGAAGATCAGCCGGATGGAGCTCGGCCGGGTCAGCTTCAAGGAGCGCGACGTCACCGACCTGCTCAGGTTGTACGGCGTCGACGACCAGGGCGAGCACGAGCGGCTGCTCACCCTGGCCCGCGAGGCCAACACGCCCGGCTGGTGGCACTCCTACGGCGACGTGCTCAGCAGCTGGTTCCAGAACTACCTGGATCTCGAGCAGGCGGCGGAGCTGATCCGCACCTACGAGATCCAGTTCGTGCCGGGCCTGCTGCAGACCGACGCGTACGCCCGGGCGGTGATCATGCTCGGTCACGGCAGCGCCACGCCCGCGGAGATCGACAGGCGTGCCGAGCTGCGGATGGCCCGCAAGCAGATGCTGGAGAGCGAGGAGCAGCCGCGGCTGTGGGCGGTGCTCGACGAGGCGGTGCTGCGCCGCCCGATCGGCGGCCGGGCGGTGCTGCGCGAGCAGATCGAGTCGCTGATCCAGATCTGCGAGCGGCCGAGCGTGCGGCTGCAGGTGATCCCGTTCGAGTCCGGCGGGCACGCCGCGGCCGGCGGTGCCTTCACGATCCTGCGCTTCCCGCACCCGGACATGCCCGACGTGGTCTACCTCGAGCACCTCACCAGCGGGCTCTACCTCGACAAGCGCGAGGACGTGGATCACTACGCCGCGGCGATGGGCCGGCTGACGATCGAGGCGGAACCGCCGGCGCGCACCCCGGAACTGCTCCGCGCGGCCCTGCGCGACCTCGACGACGACCGGAGACCGGCCACCGGGTGACGACTTCGCCGAACGGCCGCGTGGGCAATTACGGGCGGTCCCGCGGAGCGTCGCAGGCGAGAGCGGGGACGACAACGGCGGACCGGGCGGCGGCGCGGTCCGCGCGCGCCGATCCTCGCCGCGACGGTCATCACGGCGCTCGGCACGCTCGGCGCCGGCCCTGCTCCGGCTGCGGCCACGCCCGCGGCGCCGCGGGCGTGGCCGTGACGCGCCCGCGTCCTACGCCGTCAGGCGCAGGTAGTCCACGTTGAAGCCGCCGGTCTCGCAGTAGAGGGTGACCGCCTGGTCGCCCGCCGGCAGGGTGACCCGGGCGTGCACCGACCGGTACTCCGCCCAGCCGCCGGTGTCCGGCACCGACAGCGTGGCCAGCACGGCGCCCGCCGCGTCGCGCAGCGACACCGCGTCCGGGGCGACCGCGCCGGTGCCGTTCGCGACCCGCAGCTCGAGGTCGTACGTCCCGGCCCGCGCCACGTCCACCCGGTACCGCAGCCAGTTGCCCGCGGCGGTCCAGCCGACGTTCCTGCCGCCACTCGCGGCCGGGTTGCTCTCGATGAAGTCGGCGCCGCCCTCGGTCCAGCCGTGCTGCTCGACATAGGACTCGGCCTCGACCGTCTCGCCCACCGGCGCGCCGCGCGGGCGCACCGTCAGGTGGACGGTCACCTCGTCGTGCGCGGCGCCGTCGGTGACCCGCACCGTCAGGTCCTGCTCACCGGCCACCGTGGGGTGGATCCGCAGCACGCCGGTCGCGGCGTCGAGGCTGACCCCGTCGGGCAGGTCGGCGGCGTAGTAGGCGAGCCGGTCGCGGTCCCGGTCGGCCGCGGACAGCCGCACCTCGGTCGTGGCGTACTGGTCGGCGACGACGTCCGGCACGTCGCGCAGGACCGGTGCGTGGTTGCGGCGCGGGGACGGGACGTCACCCTGCCAGCGGTAGGTGGCGTACGAGTTCGCCGGCACCGTCGCGGTGAAGGACCGGCCGGCCAGTTCGACCCGTACGGTGGCGGGGCCGGGGTTGGTGTTGCCCAGGATCGCGACGAAGCGGTCGCCGCGGTCCCGGAAGACCACGTTGCTGATCCCGCCGGCCGCCGCGCTGGACTCGACGCGGACGTGCTCCGGTCCGAGGTAGCGGGCGAACTGGCCCATCGCGTAAAGCTCGTCGCGGACGGTGAAGGTGCGCGAGGCGGTGTCGACCCTGACGAGCCGGTTGGGCCACCTGGTGGTGCGGCCGACCTCCGCCCAGTCGACGTTGTTGTCCCGCAGGGGTGTCCAGTGCAGCGTGCCGCCGTCCTGGTCGGTGGTCTGCGCCCACATCACGTACGACGAGGCGTCCAGCCGTAGATAGCTCAGGATCGTGGCGGGGGACAGGTCGCTGGTCTCGGTCAGGTGCACCGGCTTGCCGGTCTGCTCGTACGCGTCCCGCATGACGGCCGGGTCGCCCCAGTAGGGGTGGAACGCGATCGCGTCGGCGGCCTCGCGGGCCCGCGGGTCGTCGAGGACGCGGTGGTAGTTCTTGGTCTCCGTGCTGTTGGGGTCGCGCCAGTCCCAGAAGTTGAAGTCGTGCACGTAGAGGTCGGTGCCGAGCCCGGCGCGCCGCACCTCGCGCTTGACGGCCACCGCGAGCCGCTGCTGCTGGTCGATGCTCAGGTCCATCGCCGGGTAGACCACGTCGATGCCGGGCTCGTTCAGCAGGGTCAGTGCGTCGATCCGGACCCCCTGCTCCGCGTACGCCCGCAGGTACTTCACGTAGTACCGCGCGAACACGTCGATGCACTCGTCCCGCAGCCTGCCCACCTGGTAGTAGGAGGTGGTGCTGCCGGGGCGCAGCGCGACCTCGCCGGTGAACCGGTTGTTGGTCTTCATCCAGGCCGGCGCGCTCCACGCCGAGGCGAAGAAGGTCGCTCGCGGGTTGTAGCGCTGGATCAGCTTGACGGTGTCGAGGATGTGCGCGTCGACGTCGCGCCGGATGGAGAAGTGCCGCAGGGCGAAGTCCTCGGTGACCCCGGCGGGAAGCTCGTCGTAGGACCAGAACGGCAGGTGCTCGATGAGGTCGGGGCTGCCGATGGTCAGCCGGAAGCGGTCGAGCCCGGCGCCGGTGCGCGGGTCGACGAGCAGCCGGACGGCCCGGTCGCGCTCGGCCGGTGTCAGCTTCCACAGGTTGGAGACGCTCGTCTCGTCCAGCGAGAAGCCGACGCCGGCGTAGCGCTGCCGCGGCGCGCTCGGATCGATGACGACGGTCGTGTCGGCGGCGGGGCCCCGGCGGCGTCCGATGTGGGTGGCCGGCAGCGGCTGCCAGGCCTGTGCGGCGCCCGCCGAGTAGGTGCCGGTGACGACGGCCCCGCGTTCCGGGCCGGCGGTCGCGGGCGGTCCGCCGGCGGCGAGCACGCCGCCGGCCGCGGTCGCGGCGACGACCGCCGCGGTGATGGATCGCCTCACGGCGCCTCCTGGGATCGGGGGAGGGGCTCCTACCGGGAAGTTACTTTACTGATTCGACACCCGGTGGCGCATCCATCGCGGACGATGTGTTCGAAAATCCGTCCCGTGCGGACCAGGCGGCGGCGGGACCGAAGAGGTCCGTCAGGGCCGCGGCGCCGGAGCGCGTGACGCGCACGGCCCGGCCCGTGCCGATCCGGACCAGCCACCCGTTGCCCAGCAGGTGGCGGCAGATCGCCGCGCCCGCCGCCCCCGCGAGATGCTCGCGCCGTTCGGTCCAGTCGAGGCAGCCGCGGGCCAGCGGCCGGCGGGACGGCGGCGGCGCGCCGAGCTCCGAGAGCCACGCGACGCCGGCCGGCGTGAGGCTGAAGCCCGCCGAGCGGGACAGCAGGCCCGAGCCCTCCAGGGCGTCGGTCACCGCGACGCCCAGGCGTCCGGCCAGGTGGTCGTAGCAGGTCCGGCCGCGGGCGAGCGCCGCCGACGCCGTGGCCGCCCGCAGCGAGCGCGGTGGTGCCGACCGGGGCGGCAGGTGCGCCGCCAGGTCCTCGATCAGCTGCGCGACCCGGGGGTCGGCCAGGCGCACGTACCGGTGGCGGCCCTGGCGTTGCTCGGCGAGCAGGCCCGCCGCCACCAGCTTGTGCAGGTGCTCGGTCGCGGTCGCGGGGGCGACCCCCGCGTGGCCGGCCAGTTCGCCGGCCGTCCAGGCCCGGCCGTCGAGCAGGGCCAGGCAGAAGCGTGCCCGGGTCTCGTCGGCGAGCAGGCCGGCGAAGCGGGCCAGGGCGGGAGCGGTCATCCCGCCATTCTGCGACGCCGGCGCTTCGGTGGTGACCGAAGCGTCGCGACCATACGGTGGGCCGATGAGCGACTTTCGAGCCCTGCACCTTCCCGGTGATCCGCTGGTGCTGCCGAACGCCTGGGACGTCGCCTCCGCCGCCGCGCTGGCGCGGGCCGGCTTCGCGGCGGTCGGCACGACCAGCCTCGGTGTCGCCGCGGCGCACGGACTGCCGGACGGCCGGGCCGCCGGCCGCGCCGAGACGATCGCCCTGATGCGGCGGCTGGGCCGGCTGCCGGTGCTGGTCACTGTGGACGTCGAGGGCGGCTTCGGCGGCGATCCGGCCGCGGTCGCGGACCTCGCCGCCGAGCTCGCCGGTTGCGGCGCGGTGGGCATCAACCTCGAGGACGGCCACGCCGACGGCACCCTCGCCCCGGTCGCGGACCAGGTCGAGCTCATCGCCGCCGTCAAGGAGCGGGTGCCCGGGCTCTTCGTCAACGCGCGCACGGACACGCGCTGGCTCGACGCCGGCGACCTCGGTGAGACCCTGGCCCGCACGCGCGCCTATGTGGCCGCGGGCGCGGACGGCGTCTTCGTGCCGGGCCTCGGCCGGGACGACGACATCCGGGCGGTCGTGTCCGGTGTGGACGCACCGCTGAACGTCCTGCTGCTGCCGGGGATGACGGTGCCGCGGCTGGCGGCGCTGGGGGTCGCCCGGATCAGCACCGGGTCGATGCTCTTCCGGGCCGCGCTCGGCGCCGCGATCGCCGCGGCCCGCTCGGTGGCCCGGGGCGAGCCGGGCCCGACGGGGATCCCCGGCTACGCCGAGGTCAACGGGCTTGCCGCGGCCGGCGGCGATTAGCGGCCGGACCGCAGGCGCGCCGCCGCCATAGACTGGGGCGCATGGCGAGCCGGTACGAGTCAGACATCGACCGCAAGATTCGCGAGGCCCAGGAGCAGGGCCAGTTCGACAACCTGCCGGGCGCGGGCAGGCCGCTCAGCGACCACGGCCGGGACTACGACGAGGACTGGTGGGTCAAGGACTGGCTGCGCCGCGAGGGCGTGAGCTCCGGAGCGCTGCCGCCGACCCTCGCGCTGCGCCGCGAGGCACAGGATCTGCGCGAGAGCGTCGATCGCTGCGCCTCGGAGGCCGACGTCCGGGCGTACGTGGCGCGGCTGAACGAGCAGCTGCGCAAGGCGCGGGCCGGGCTGCTGGACGGCCCGCCGGTGCTGCTGCCCCCGCTCGACCCGGACGAGGCGGTACGCGGCTGGCGCTCCCGTCGCGCAGGCTGACCCGGGGGCGTGCCGTCGCGGGCAGGTTCCAACCGCACGCCATCGCAACCGGATGCCGTGCGGGGTCGTCAGGCCCGCTGAGCCGTCCTCAGGACGGTTCGCTGAGGGTCAGGGGTACACCGGTGAGGGTGTCGCAGCGCACGTACGCCAGCTTGATCGTGACGTCGGTGAACGAGATCTCGGGCAGCATGAGCGGCGGCGGCTCCTCCGGGGTGAAGGTGACCGGGATGAGGCCGAAGAGCTTGCCCTTGAACTCGGGGGTGTAGAAGCGAACGTTACCCTCGGTGATCAACTCTTTGCTGTCGATCACGGTGTGTGCGCCCGTCTTCTCGGACACGGTCAGCTTGAACGGCTTGTTCGTGGCCTTCTTCATGCTGAACTTCAGCGCCTTGATCGTGCCCGTGGCGGTGGGCAGCTCCGCGACGCCGTCGTAGGTGGCGCCCTCCATCTTCAGCGAGGCGGTCTCGAGCTTGCCGCCATCGAGCGAGACGGTCGGGATGTCGTCCGGGCTGGCCACCTTGAACACCCGGGGGCCGAGGCACGGGATGTCCGGCAGGCTCGGCGTCGGGGTCGGAGTCGTCGGGGTGACCGAGTCGCTGGGTGCGGGTGAGCCGGACTCGGCCGGCTCGCCGGTCGCCGGGGTCGACGGGTCCGTCGTGGCGGATCCGGTCGGTTCGGGGGTCTCGGCCGGGGAGGGGGTGACCGACGGGCTCGGGGTCGCGCCTTCCTCCTCGTTGACGCCGAGCAGGTCGCCGACGCCTTCGACGAGGCCGTTCCAGCCCTCGACGATGGGGTTGTCGGAGGACCCCTCGGTCTGCGTCGGCGTGGGCGTCGCCGCGGCGGGCACCGGAGCACTGGGGACGGTCTTGACGGGCGTCTTGTCCGCGACGGTCTTCGTCGCCGCCGGCTTGGGCGACGACTGCCGCGCCGCCTCCTTCTTGGCCGCGGCGACGGGGCGCGACGGCAGCCCCTCGGGGCACTCGACCTCGGCGCGCGCCGGGGTGCGGCTGCCGGCGACGAGGACGGCAGCCGTAACGACAAGTGGCACCAGCGTGATGGCCAGTGCCTTGCGGTGCACGCCGGAGCCCGGCGGGCGAGGGTCGTCCTCGCCCGCCGGATACTGCTCGGACCGTGGCTGCGGCACCGACGGCCGCTGTTCGTCCTGGTCGCCGCCGAATCCCGGCAGGATCATGGTCGCGGCCGGGTCCTGAGCGTCGTACCGCTCATCGTGCGGCTGCTCGTCGTACTGCTCGTCATGCGGCTGCTCCGGCCCGGGCTCGGTCTCGCCGTGCGGGCCCTCGGGCTCCTCCGGCGCGGTGTCGGTCGCCAGCGGGCGCGGCGGCAGCGGGGACCAGGCCAGGACCAGGGCGCCGCCGATGATGCCGAACAGCATGCCCAGGAAGAAGCCGCCGAGGTTCAGGCCGATCAGCGAGTACACGGCGGTGAGCAGGCCCAGGATGCCGTAGAAGAGCCGCTGTGCCGGGGTGACCCAGGTGAGCACGCCGCAGAGGATCAGCAGCAGCGGGAGTAGATAGGACAGGAAACCCTCGGGGCCGAAGTGGAGTTGCAGGTCGCCCAGCGACAGGTTGGCGCTGAGGAACAACTCCAGTCCGGCGATTAGGAGCAGAAGCCCGCCCCAGAACGGCCGGGCTCGCCGCCAGCGGCGGAAACCGCCTGACGACGCACTTGCTGATGCCACTTACTCCTCCAGAAATGGTGCCTTACCCCGGCATGATGGAGGCCCGCGGGTGCTGCGTATCCCCCCGCGGGCCTCCGGCCTTACATCAGAAACATTCCGTCGGCTTGCCGTCGCCGCCGCCGGGCCAGTTGATCTTCATGTTGAGACCAGTCAGCGAGAACGTACCGGCCGACGTGGACACGGCGGTCTGCCGCAGCCCCGTGATCGTTACCTTCTTTGCTTCCTGACCGAAGGTGCCCGCGTGGCCGTTGGCGTCCTTGCCGCCGAGACCGAGGGTCGAGGCGTCCTGACCGATGTTGATGTCGGTGAACTCCGCGTCGCCGCTGAGCTCGCTGACGCCGATCAGCAGGTTGGTGGCCTTCGCCGGCTTGTTGTCTTCCCGGCCAGCCCGAATGGTGAGGGTGATCGGGAGACCCGGGGTCTTCACCGACTGGCACAGGTTGTACAGCTCCGCCGACGCGATCCCGGAGACCGCCACGGGGATGGGAGTCCCGCCCTTGGTGGTGTCCTGGTCACCGTACTGTGCGAAACCCGTGCCGACCAGCTTGTCGGCCGAGATCTTGAACGACTGGCCGGACACGGCGAACGTGGCAGCGAACGCCCCGCTCGACATGCCGAAGACCAAGGCACCGGCGGCAGCGGTGGGAACCGCCACCGCTACGGCGAAACGGCGCCAATTGGTGCGTCCGTATGCCGGATCGCCTTGCGCATCCTTCACGGATCCTCCTTGTAGGGGGTGAGAACGGCGCGGCCGCACCGCCACGCGGCTCGCATCGCGGGTGACACTAGGTCAACAGGTGGCATGCAGACCCATCGATGCGGCCGTCCTAATGTGCGGGGAATGTTGCCTCTACCTGCGGATCAGTACAAGAGCGGTTGGCTACCGGTCGGTAACCCCAGAGAAACAATGTTAATCACGGAGAGTAACCAAAATCAAGGCCGGGGGCGGAAAGATGCATCGGTAAAGGACACTTCGGTCGATCGCCCCTAGGGTGACGGTCACCACACGTATGCGTTTTTCCTTAGTTACGGATCGGTAACAACTTCCAGGATGCTCTCAGTTCTCTGCACTGAGCGTGCGCACTCAGCGCTTCAACTAATCGCATTGAGTTTCGAAGTCGGGTCGTCGCCGGTGTGGGGTGTTCGGGGTGGCTTGGGAATTAAGGTGTGGTTAATGCCTTGTCGCGACTCGCGGATTCCGGGCCGGGCGATGGGGCCCCGAGTTGAGCCGAATCGCAGGACTGGCTGGTCAGGGCCGAGTTTCGGGCCGAATGGCGACCCCGTTCCGGCCGATCGGCGATCGTCGTGTCCCGGCCGGCCGGCGCGGCGGGGCGGGCGGCCCCCAGCGGCGGCGGCACTCGCCGGGAGGGCGTCTCGACCTCTCTTCTGCGTCATATTTCTCCGATCACCGCCGGTTGTCGACGGTCCACAAAGGTTTGATTGTGGGTTTCGGGGCCTCGGGCGGCGATCGGGCCGGGCCCGCAACCGCCCGGCAACCGTCCGCGACACGGTTTGCACCCCGTCGCCCGCAAGCTGTGTGCTCCCCGAACAAGGAGATCGCCAGATGCGTCTGCCCCGTTCCGCTGTCGCCGCAATGCTGGCCGCCGGGATCATCGTCCCCGCCGTCTCCGGGGCGGCGGTGGCCATGGCCGCGCCCTCGTCCCACAGCGCCCGGCCGTTCGTGGACGCCGCCAAGTCCGATAAGCCGGTCAAGCCGGGCAAACCGAGCAGGCGAGTCAAGGTCAAATTCGCCGCCGAGGGCAAGGTCACCGCGGTCGACGCCGCTGCCGGGACCGTGACGCTGCTGGCCAAGGCCGGCACCAAGGACGTCCGCAAAAAGACGATCACCGTGGCCGTTCCCGCGGGCGCCAGGATCGTGGTCGGCGGCCGGCGCGCGAGCGTCGCGGGCATCGTGGCCGGCGCGCGGATCGCCGTGACCGGCACCCGGGTCGGCACGGAATACACCGCCGCGCGGATCAGCGCGACCAGGCCGAAGCCGGCTCCGTCGAAGAAGCCCGTCCCGGTCGTCACGCCCAGCCCGAGCCCGAGTGTCACGCCCAGTCCCGGCGTCACCCCCAGCCCCACCGGCACGCCGGATCCGACGGCGAGCGCGGAGCCCGGCGACGACGACACGGAGCCCGGCGACGACGTGGACCCCACCGACGACGTCGACCCCACCGACGACCCGCAGGACGACCGGTAAAGCCGGGCGCATCCGTCAAGTCGCCGCCGGCCGTGCCGAAATAGTCGGGCGTGAGGGACAGGGACGGGCCGATGCAGGCAGACGGGCGGGAGCCGCGCGCCGCCGGCCGGCGCCGGTACCGGCCGGTCGGTGAGCCGGGGGCGTTCGACGAGCGCCAGGCCGCCCTCGTGGCGACCGTGACGCACGAACTGCGCACCCCGCTGACGAACATCCTCGGCTACGCGGAGACGCTCGCCGCCGGCGACGGCGGCGAGCTGTCGCCGGCACAGCAGCGCGGCGTCGACGCGATCCTGCGCAACGCCCGCCGCCTGCACGACACGGTGTCGAACCTGCTGCTGCTCGACCACGCGACCGGCCGGGCCGGCGCCCGGGTACGCGTCGACCTGTCCACAGTGGCCGAGGCGCTGCACGCGGAGTTCGAACCGCGGGCCCGCGGGCGCGCGGTAGCGCTGTCCGGCGAGGCCGAGCAGGCCTGGGTCGACGGCGATCCCGGGCAGCTCGAGCGTGCGCTGCGCAATCTGCTGGACAACGCGCTGAAGTTCACCGATCGCGGCGAGGTCGGCTACCGGCTGTGCGCCGAGGGCGCCGGCGCCGTGTTCACGGTTACCGACACGGGCATCGGCATCCCGGAGGGCGACCTGGCCGCGCTCTTCACGCCGTTCCACCGGGCCGCCAACGCGATCGAGCGGGCGGCGCAGGGATCGGGTCTGGGCCTCGCGATCACCCGCGGCATCGTGACCGAGCACGGCGGCACGGTGGCCGCCGCGTCCCGGCTGGGACACGGCAGCACGTTCACCGTCACGCTCCCGCTCGCCGCGGCCCCGCCGGCCTGAGCGAGTCACCGCGGGCACACCGTTCCCGGCGGCCCCAGCGGCACCCCCGGCCCCACCCGGGCGCGCATCCCACTTTGGACGACAGCCGCACCGCGCCCGCTGTGAAACTCCGGCGACTCCTCCGCGCGGGACGGCGTTTACGATCACCGTCGACGTTCCCCGTGAGACCGTCGAGTAATGGCGTACCGCCACCGCCCGGGAGGGAACAACTGCCGTGACCAACGTGACGACGCACTCCGGCACCACGCCCGGAGACTTCGGGCGCGAGCTGCTCAGCAACCTCTACTACCAGCGCGGTACGACGCTGGAGTCGGCCAGCGCGCAGGACGCGTACCACTCGCTGGCGCTGACCGTGCGGAACCGGCTGGTCGATCGGTACATCCGGACGGCGGCGGCGCACTACCAGGCGAACCCGAGGTTCATCTACTACCTGTCCGCCGAGTACATGCTCGGCAAGCAGCTGGACCAGAACCTGCTCTACTCCGGCACCCAGGACTGCGCCCGCAGCGCGCTGGTGGCGCTCGGCCTGTCGAGCGACGAACTGGACGCGCTCGACGTCGAGCCGGGCCTCGGCAACGGCGGCCTCGGCCGCCTCGCCGCCTGCCTGCTGGACGCCATGGCGACGCTGGACATCCCGGCGGTCGGCTACGGCATCCGCTACGACTACGGCATCTTCAAGCAGGAGTTCGACGACGGCGCCCAGGTCGAGCACCCGGACGACTGGACCTTCTACGGCAACCCGTGGGAGTTCCACGCCTCCGACGACCAGCAGCAGGTCGGCTTCTACGGTCACACCGAGCCGCTCGACGGGGTACGCAGGAAGTGGGTGCCCGGCGAGATCGTCCTGGGCGAGCCGAGCCACATGCTGGTGCCCGGTTACGGGACCAGCACGGTCAACATCATCCGGCTGTGGAAGGCGCGGGCCAGCCCGCAGTCCTTCAACCTGTCCCACTTCGGCGCCGGCCAGTACGGCGAGGCGGTCGAGGAGATCGTCCGCTCGGAGAACATCAGCAAGGTCCTGTACCCGGACGACAGCACCGAACTCGGCCGCGAACTGCGTCTCAAGCAGCAACACTTCCTGGTCACCTGCGCGCTGCGCGACATCGTGCGGCGCTTCCGGCTGTGCAACAGCGACTGGGACGTCTTCGCCGACAAGGTCGTGATCCAGCTCAACGACACCCACCCGGTGATGGCGATCGCCGAGCTGATGCGGATGCTTGTCGACGAGGAGGGCCTGGACTGGGACCGGGCCTGGTCGATCACCCGGCGCACGTTCGCGTACACCTGTCACACGCTGCTGCCCGAGGCGCTCGAGACCTGGCCGGTGGCGCTGGTGCGGCGGCTGCTGCCGCGGCATCTGGAGATCATCTTCCTGATCAACCACCTGTTCCTGCAGGAGGTCGCGGACCGCTACCCGGGCGACGACGCCAAGCTGCGCGAGCTGTCGATCATCGCGGAGGGCGGGGAGCAGCGGGTCCGGATGGCGCACCTGGCCGTGGTGGGCAGCTCGGCGGTCAACGGCGTGGCGGAGCTGCACTCGCGGCTGCTCGCCGCGACGACCCTGCAGGGGTTCGCCGAGCTGTGGCCGGGCCGCTTCCACAACGTCACCAACGGCGTCTCGCCGCGCCGGTTCGTCCGGCTGGCCAACCCGCGGCTCGCCGAGCTGATCACCGAGCGGCTGGGCGACGGCGGCTGGCTGTCGGACCTGGACCGGCTGAGCAGCCTCGAGCCGGCCGCCACCGATCCGGAGTTCCGGCGGCGCTGGGGCGAGGTCAAGCGGCTCAACCGGCAGGACCTGGCCGAGCAGACCAGGGCCGCCACCGGGGTCGTCCTCGACCCGGACGCGCTCTGCGATGTGATGATCAAGCGGTTCCACGAGTACAAGCGCCAGTTGCTGCGGGTGCTGCACGTGGTGACGCTCTACCGCCGGATCAGGCGGGGCGAGGTCGCGGACGTCGTGCCCCGCTCGATCGTCTTCGGCGGCAAGGCGGCGCCCAGCTACCACGTGGCCAAGCGGATCATGAAGCTGGCGAACCGGGTGGCCGACGTGGTCAACGCGGACCCGGCCGTCTCGCCGTACCTGAAGATGGTCTTCCTGCCCGACTACAACGTGTCCCGGGCTCAGCTGATCATCCCGGCCGCGGACCTGTCCGAGCAGATCTCGCTGGCGGGCAAGGAGGCGTCGGGCACCAGCAACATGAAGCTGGCCCTGAACGGCGCGCTGACCATCGGCACGCTCGACGGCGCCAACGTCGAGATCCGCGACCGGGTGGGCCCGGACAACTTCTTCCTGTTCGGCCTGGACACCGCCGAGGTGGCCGCCCTGCGCGGGCGGGGCTACCGGCCCCGGGACCACTACGAGCGCGACGCGGAACTGCGCGAGGTCGTGGACGCGGTCGCCGGGTGGGACCGCGAGCTCGCCGACGACCTGTTGAACCGTGACGAGTACCTGACGCTTGCCGACTACCGGGCGTACGTGGACTGCCAGGACCGGGTGGCCCGGGCGTGGCTCGATCAGCAGGACTGGACCCGGATGTCGATCCTGAACACCGCGCGCAGCGGCTTCTTCTCCTCCGACCGCACCGTGCGCGACTACTGCCGCGACATCTGGCACGTCACGCCGGTGCCCGTGCCGCGGTGAGACGACGACGGGCCCGCGACCGCCGAGGCGGCCGCGGGCCCGGTGCCGTGGCGGTCAGCCCTTGACGCTGCCGGCGAGCAGGCCGCGGACGAAGTAGCGCTGCATCACCAGGAAGATCGTGACCGGGACGATGATCGACACGAAGGCGCCCGCGGACAGCAGGTGCCACGCCGTGTCGCGGGTGCCGCTGAGGTTGGCCAGCGCGACGGTGATCGGGGCGACGGTGTCGCCGCCGCCGGCGAAGGTGAGCGCGACCAGCAGGTCGTTCCACACCCAGAGGAACTGGAAGATGCCGAACGCCGCCAGGGCCGGCCGCAGCAGCGGCAGCAGCACCCTGAAGAAGATCGACACGTGCCCGGCGCCGTCCACCCGGGCCGCCTCGAGCAGGCCGGCCGGTACCTCCTTCATGAAGTTGTGCAGCAGGTAGATCGCCAGCGGCAGGCCGAAGGTCGCGTGCGACAGCCAGATCGTCCAGAAGGTGTTCGCCAGGTCCGCCTTCACGTACAGCGTGAGCAGGGGGATCAGGGTCACCTGCAGCGGCACGATCTGCAGGGCGAAGATCGCCAGGAACAGGATGTTGCGGCCCGGGAACTTGATCCAGGCGAACGCGTACGCGGCCAGGCTGGCCAGGCTCAGCGGGATGATCACCGAGGGGATCGTGATCACCAGCGAGTTGATGAAGAAGGCGCCGAGGCCGGCGCCCTGCTCCGAGTCCAGCACCGCCCGGTAGTTGTCCAGGGTGAACGTCGGGTCGGTGAACGCCGTCCACCAGCCCGTCGTCTTGATCGCCCGCTCGGGGCGGAACGAGGACACCAGCAGGCCGAACGTCGGCACGGTCCACAGCACCGCGATGACGATCGCCGCGAGCGAGGCCCAGGGAGAGGTGAGCTTCTTCTTGGCGATGGACGCCGCGGTGGGCTTCTCGGCCTCGAGTGCGAGGGTCGCGGCCGGCGTGGCGGCGGTGGTCATAGCGACTCCGATTGACGGATATGCCGGATGTTGTAGATGACGATCGGGATGACCAGCACGAAGAGCATCACCGCGAGGGCGGAGCCGAGCCCCTGGTTGTCGCTGCGGAAGCTCTGGCTGTAGAACTCGTTCGCGATGACGCTGGTGTCGTACTGGCCGCCGGTCATGGTGCGCACGATGTCGAAGACCTTCAGGACGCCGATGGCGATGGTGGTCAGCACGACGACCACGGCCGGGCGGATGGCCGGCAGGGTGACGAACCGGAACATGCCCCACGGGCCGACGCCGTCGAGGCGGGCGGCCTCGATGATGTCCTCCGGGATCGCCTTGATGGCCGCCGACAGCACGGTCATCGCGAAGCCCGCCTGGATCCAGATCATGACCACGATCAGCAGGAGCGTGTTCAGCGGCCAGTCCAGCAGCCACAGCTGCGGCGTGCCGCCCAGCCAGACCACGATCTGGTTGAGCAGGCCGATCTGCTGCACGTCGGCCTGGTCCGGCCGGTACGCGTAGATGAACTTCCAGATGATCGAGGCGCCCACGAACGAGATCGCCATGGGCAGGAAGATCAGCGCCTTGGCGAACGACTCCAGCCGGGCCCGGTCGATCAGGATCGCGTAGAGCAGGCCGATACCGGTGGCGATGAACGGCGTCAGCAGCACCCAGACCGCGGTGTTGGTCAGCACCGTCAGCTGATCTTTGTCGGTGAAGATCGTCTGGTAGTTGTCCAGGCCGATGAACACGTCGCCCGCGGCGTCGAAGAAGGACTCGTAGATGGTGCGGACGCCGGGATAGACGAGCCCGACGGTCAGCATCAGCAGCGTCGGGGCGAGATAGGAATAGGCGACGACCCGGTCACCGCGGCGGCCGCCGAAGCGTCCGGCGATGAACAGGATGATGCCCACGACCGCGGCGAAGAGAAGGATCGCGGCGAACATCTGCGTGAACTTCTCAGCGGTGGTCTCGGCGGTGTCGAACACTCGACCCGTACCTCCTCAGGAGAGAGCGGTGGGGCCGGCCACCATACGGCGACCGGCCCCGGGTGAAGATTCAGATCACTTGGGCCAAGCCTTCTCGATGTTGTCCACCGTCGTCTTGGTGTCCTGACCGGTGATCCAGCTCGTCGCCTGCTTCCAGTACGCGTTCGAGCCCACGGCGGCCGGCATCTGGTCCGAGCCGTCGAAGCGGAACGTGGTCTTCGGGTCGAGCAGGATGACACCCGCCAGCTTGTCGATCGGGTTGCTCAGGTTGTTCGGGTCGAGGCCCTTGTTCGCGCTGACCCAGCCCTGCGAGACCTTGGCCTTGACGTTCGCCCAGGTGTCGGTGGACAGGTAGGTCTGGAAGGCCTTGACCTCCGGACGGTCCGAGAACGCCAGGTTGAACTCGCCGCCACCGAGGACCGGCTTGGACGCGGCGTCCTTGCCCGGCAGGTAGAACGCGAACACGTCGCCGTCCGCCGCCACCTTGGTTTCCTTCGGGAAGTTCGCCGCGTAGAAGCTGGCCTGGCGGTGCATCATGCAGGTGCCGTCGAGGATCGGCAGGCCGCCCTCCTGGAACGCGGTCGAGGCGATGCTCTTGACGTCGCCGAGGCCACCGTTGACGTAGTCGGGGTTCTTCAGGTACCCGCCGACCGCGTCCAGCGCCGCCGTCGACTCGGGGCCGTTGAACGGGATCTCGTGGTTGACCCACTTGTCGTACGTCTCCGGCCCGTAGAGCCGGAGCATCATGTCCTCCTGCCAGTCGGTGATCGGCCAGCCGGTGGCCTCACCGCTGGCGATGCCCGCGCACCACGGCTTCTTCTTGTCCGCCACCATCTTGTCGCTCAGCGTCTTGAGCTCGTCGAGCGTGGTGGGAACGGTGTAGCCCTTGTCCTTGAAGGCGCTGGGCGAGTACCAGACCAGAGACTTCACGCTCGCGCCCGACGGGGCGGCGTAGAACTTGCCGTCGACGGTGGCGTAGGCCTTCCAGTCCTTGCCCCAGAACTTGTCGACGTTCGCGGCGACCGGTGCCGGCGCCTCGACGGCCTTGCCCGTGGCCACCAGCTGCTTGAGCAGGCCGGGCTGCGGCACGATGGCCAGGTCCGGCGGGTTGCCCGCCTTGGCGCGCACGAGGATCTGGGTCTCGAAGGCCTTGTCGCCCTCGTACTTGACCGTTACGCCGGTGCACTTCTCGAACGGCTTGTACGAGTCCGTGTACGCCTTGTCCTCCGGCGTCACGATGCCCGCGTAGACCGTGATGGTCTTGCCCTTCAGATCGCCGAACGAGCTGTACGGAGTGCAGTCGATCGTCGACTGGCCGGCCGTATCGGATTCGTCTTTCGAATCACCACCGCAAGCGGCAAGACCGAGCACGAGGCCTACGCCCAGCGTGCCGGCGAGCGCGCTCCTGAAGCGCGGACTCTTCGATTGAGCGAACATACCTCTCCCTATGTCACATCACGCCGGGGCGTGACAACACCGTCACCGTCTCCGGTTCCCCCGCGTGCCAGTCAAGAGGGGCAAACGGTCTTTCGCAATGTTTCCGCATGATCACCCGAGTAACGATTCGGCACCGGGCCAGCGGAGACCTTAAACGGTTAAGAGAACTAACTGTAAGCGGGCGGTCGCGCGGTGATCCTGGGACGCCCCTGCCCGGCACCCTTTCCGCAACGTTTCCGCGATGTATTGGAATCCATGCGGCGCGGCCGCATCACGCCCGCGCCCTCAGGAGTCCCGATGCAGCCCGCCCGGCCCGGCTCGCTCATCCGCACGGCCGCCACCGACGCGCGCATCCTCGCGATCCACGGGGTGGCCGTCGCGGTGATCCTCTGGCTGCTCTACGGCCCGGGCGACGTCGCCGTGGACACCGTCGTGCGGGCGCCCGTCGGCGTGATCTTCAACCTGATGCTGCTGGCGTCCTCGATTCCGCTCGCGCGCCGGCCCGGCCGGGCCCGTTCCGTCCGCCGCTTCTGGCGCGCGCTGACGGTGATGGGCGTGCTGCTGCTGGTGGGCAACCTCGGCCGGCTCGTCGTCACCCTGCAGGACCCGGGCGCCGGCGCCGTGCCGAACGGCCGCTTCCAGGACGTCTGCGTCCTGTCCGGCATCGCGATCCTGGTGGCCACCGCGCTCGCCCACCCGCACCCGAAGTCCACCCGCCAGGCCCGGGTGCAGTACTGGCTGGACGCGAGCGCCGTGATGACGGCCTCCGCGGTGGTCATCTGGTTCATGGTCGACCGCTCGTCCGCGCTCGGCATCGGCACCACCGGCTCCGCACCGGCGATCGCCATCGCCCTGGCCGTCGCGTTCGCCGTCACCCGGCTGACGGTCAGCGGGCACAACCCGATGAACGCGTACGCGGCCTCGCCGTTGATCGTCGCGGCGCTGATCGAGTGCTTCAACGTCGCGGTCCTGCGCGCCACCGTCGGTGCCCCGGTGCAGCTTGCCCTTCAGATCGTGACCACGGCCCTGGTCTGCATCGGGCCGCGGCTGCAGGTCCTGGCGGACCGGCTCGAGGCCGAGAATCCCGGGAGCTCCCGGCGATCCTGGAGCAGGCTGCCGTACGCCATGCTCGGCGTCGTCCTGCTGATCCTCCCGGCGTCGCTGCCGGGGCGCCTGAGCGGAACCGCGCTGGTGACCTTCGGCGGCCTGTTCGTCATCACCGGCCTGGTCGTGGTGCGCCAGTGGGTCGCCTTCCGGGAGAACTCGGTGCTGGTGCGGACGCTGAGCCTGCAGGAGGAGCGGGTGCGCCTGATGCTCGAGTACTCCACCGACATCACCTCGCTGATCGACGCGACCGGCGCGATGGTCTACCTGACGCCGGCCACCCGGACGCTCGGCTACGAGCCCGCGGAGATGATCGGGGTACGGGTCGTCACCATGATCCACCCCGACGACCTGCCGGCCCTGCTGCCCGACCTGCAGCGCCTGATGGCGACGCCGGGATCGAGCTTCACCTACCAGGCCCGCTACCGGCACGCGAACGGCTCGTGGATCTGGCTGGAGGTCACCAGCCGCAACCTGACCCACCTGCCCAGCGTCGGCGCGGTGGTCAGCAACGCGCGCGACGTCACCGAGTCCCGCGAGCTGCAGGACCGGCTGCGGCACCAGGCCACCCACGACGCGCTGACCGGGCTGGCCAACCGGGTGCTCTTCGGCGAGCGCCTCGCCGCCCAGGTCGACGCCGGCGTCGCCCTGCTCCACGTCGACCTGGACGGCTTCAAGCCGATCAACGACACGTACGGACACCACACCGGCGACGTCGTCCTGGTGCGGGTCGCCGAACGGCTGCGCGCCGTCCTGCCGGCGGACGCGGTGCCGGCCCGCCTCGGCGGCGACGAGTTCGCGGTCCTGCTGCCCGGTGCCGGCGGGCCCGCCGCCGAACAGGTCGCGGACCGGTTCCGCGCGGCCCTGACCCGGCCGATCGAGGTGGACGGGCACCTGCTGCGCGTCGCCGCCAGCATCGGCGTGGTCGCCGGCGCCGGCGTCGACCCGGACGCCCTGATGCGCGAGGCCGACGAGGCGATGTACCGCGTCAAGAACGCCGCCCGGGGAGAACGCCGCCTGACGGCGACCGCCGCCTACGGCAGGCCGGCCCGCAGCGCGTAGCCGAAGCCGCGGTGGGTGACGATCAGCGGCGCGCCGAGCCGGTCCAGCTTGTCCCGCAGCGAGCCGACCTCGGCGTCGGCGTCCGCCGCACCGGTGGCCGCCTCGATCTGCGCCACCGACAGCACCCGCCCGCAGTTCTGCAGCAGGCACCGCAGCACCTCCAGCTCGGTACGCGTGAGCGGCACCGGCTCACCCGAGCGCCGCACCCCGTTGGTGTCCTGGTCCAGCTCCACGTCCGCGTACCGCAGGATCCGCTCGCCGCCGGGCGGGCCGCCGCGGCTCAGCAGCGCCCGGACCCGGGCCAGCAGCACCTCGACGTCGAACGGCTTGGTGATCCAGTCGTCGCAGCCGTACGCGATCCCGCCGACCAGGTCGTCGTCGGCGTCGGGGGCGGCGAGGAAGACGATGCCGGCGCCGGATCCGCCCGCCCGCAACCGCCGGCGCACCTCCATGCCGTCGCCGTCGGGCAGCATCGTGTCGATCAGCACCAGGTCGGGATGCAGCTCGGAGGCCTTCTCCACGGCCTGCTCGGCGGTGCCGGCGGTGTCCACCGCGAAGCCGTGCAGGGTGAGCAGCGACGCCAGCATGTCGACGACGGTGGGCTGGTCGTCGACGACCAGAATACGGGCATTGTCGGTCATATCGCCCTCGTTGTAGACGCAGCGTGATAAGCCGACGGTGCTCCCCGCGACCAGAACGGAAAAGGGGAGGTCCACATGGCAGGAAACGCGGGCCTGCTCAGCGCCGGTTGCGGCGCCGGGCCGGTCCGGTCACGGAGCAAGCCGCTGTGCGGCCAGCCAGCCGGCGATCGCGGCGTTGGTCTGCGCCGGGGCCTGCAGCATGACCTCGTGCCCGGCGTCGACAGTGGCCTGCGTGAGGTTGGCGCAGGCGGCCCGCATCGGGCCGGCCAGGGGGCTGCGCAGCGTCTCGCAGATGCCGTCCCAGGCCGCGTGCACGAACAGCACGGGCATCTCCAGGCGCCGGTGCGGCGCGCGGGCGGCGTACGCGAGGTTGGCCTCGTCGTTGACATACCACGAGCAGGGGCCGCGGAAGCCCGTCTCGTTCAGCGCCGCCACCAGCACGGCGTAGTCCTCGACGGACAGCATGTCGTCGCGCGGCAGCGCCGGGGCGCGCCGGGCCGGGCCGAACCAGCCGCCGTTCTCGCGCACCCGGGCGCTGCGGGCCGGCCCGGGCGCCGGGTCCGGGCGCCCGCGGCGGTAGAGCAGCGACACGGTGGCGGCGACGTCCGCGTCGAAGTCCGCGACCGCACGGTCGAAGTTCTCGGCGTAGAAGCGGTAGTAGTCCCACTGGCCGTACGGGAACCGGTCGGCCGGGTAGGCGTCGCGGTCGACGAGCGGAACCAGCGTCTGCAGGGCGAAGCCTTCCGGCAGGTACGGCACGCACAGGCTCGCGACCGCGCGGACCCGTTCGCGGTGGTGCGCGGCGAGCGACCACACCACCGGGCTGCCCCAGTCGTGCCCGACCCAGACCGCCGGCTCGCCGCCCAGGCTGTCGTGCAGGTCGAGCATGTCGCCGACGATGTGCTCGAGCGCGTACGCGTCGGGCCGCGCCGGCACGGACGCGGTGCCGTAGCCGCGCATGTCCGGGGCCACGCAGTCCCAGCCCGCCGCCGTGAAGTGCTCGACCTGGGCGCGCCACACCAGGCCCAGCTCGGGCCAGCCGTGCACGAAGATCATCAGTGGCATGTCACGTCCCGCCGCGAGCTGTCACCCGGGCAGTGAACCATGCCCGGGCATCGAGGCCCGAAGTGCCGTGGCTCAGCCGTGCGCGTGCTCCGGGTCGGGGTGGATGAGTGCGCTGGTCAGCCTCGGTACGGCGTGGCCCAGCCGGTGCTCGGCGTCGACCGCGATGGCGTGCGCCGCCGCCAGCGACAGCTCCGCGCCGACCGTGATCTCCGTTTCCGCGTGCAGCCGATGGCCGATCCAGCGCAGCCGGACCGAGCGCACCCCGAGCACGCCCGGCGTCGCGCGCAGGCAGGTCTCCGCCCGGTCCACCAGGGACGGGTCGACCGCGTCCATGAGCCGGCGGTAGATGTCGCGGGCCGCGTCCTTGAGCACCAGCAGGATCGCCAGCGTGATCAGCAGGCCCACGGCGGGGTCCGCCCAGCGCCAGCCCAGCGCCGCACCGCCCGCGCCGAGCAGGACCGCGAGCGAGGTGAACCCGTCCGCGCGGGCGTGCCGGCCGTCGGCGACCAGCGCCGCCGAGCCGATCCGCCGGCCGACGGACATCCGGTACCGCGCCACGATCTCGTTGCCCGCGAAGCCGAGCAGGCCGGCCGCCGCCACGTACGGGATGTGGGTCATCTCCTGCGGCTGCAGCAGCCGCCGCACGGCCTCGTAGCCGGCGAAGGCCGCGGACGCCGCTATCGTCGCCACGATCGCGACGCCGGCCAGGTCCTCGGCCCGGCCGAAGCCGTAGGTGTAGCGGCGGGTCGCCGCGCGCGTCCCGAGCAGGAACGCGACGCCGAGCGGCACCGCGGTGAGCGCGTCCGCGGCGTTGTGCAGGGTGTCGCCGAGCAGCGCGACCGAGCCGGAGAGGGCGACCACGACGGCCTGCGCCGCCGCGGTCGCGCCGAGCCCGATCAGCGAGATCCACAGGGCGCGCAGCCCGGCGCGGGACGTCTCCAGCTCGGTGTCGACCCTTCCGGCCGGGTCGTGGGAGTGCGGGGTGAGGGCGTGCCGCAGACCGGTCATAGCCGCAGGGTAGGTGCACAAGTAGGCGTGCGACAACGCTGCAACCGCCCCTGACCTGCAACAACAACGTCAGAGCAACAGCATCAGGTCGGCCGCGGCGCCGCTGGACCAGCCGTCCTCGAGCACGGCCAGGGCGTCTGCGGCCGCGGCGCCGGCCAGGCTCGCCGGGCGGCCGCCGGGCACGATCGTGGCGTGGTCACCCGCGAGGCGTACGGGCACCAGCAGGGTCGCGGCCGGCGGGAGGTGCGCGTCGCCCACCACGCTCAGCCGAGGTGCCGGCGGCCGGGCGGCGCCGGTCAGGCCGTACAGCAGCGGCTGCAGCAGGGTCACGCAGGCCACCAGCCCGGCGTACGGGTTGCCCGGCAGGCCCGCGACCCACCGCCCGCCCGGCAGGGCGGCGAGGGACTGCGGGCGGCCCGGCCGGCACGCCACCCGGTCCACCAGGCGGCGCGCGCCGAGCGTGTCCAGGACCCGGTGCAGGTGGTCCGCGGCGCCCGCCGACGACGAGCCCGTCACCACGACCACGTCGACGTCCGTGGCGGCCAGGCAATCGGCGAGCAGCCCGGCGTCGTCGCGCAGGAGCACCCGGTCGGCGACCACCCCGCCGGCTGCCGCGACCAGCGCCGACACCATCGGGGCGAACACGTCGCGGACCTGCCCGGCGCCGGGCACGCCGGCGGACACCACCTCGTCGCCGGTCACGACCAGCCGGACCGACGGCCGCCGGCGCACCGGCACGTCGTCCAGCCCGGCCTGGGCGAGCAGCCCCGCCACCGCCGGGGTGACGACCCGCCCGGGGCGCAGCAACTCGTCGCCGGCCCGCGCGTCCTCGCCGGCCCGGCGGATGTGCGGCTTCGTCCAGCCCGCGGCGCCGGTCAAGTCGGCCGTCTCGTACGGCAACACCGCGACCGTGCCGGGCGGCACCACGGCGCCGGTCATGATCTCGGCCGCCTGGCCCGGCCCGAGGACCCCGGCCCACGCCGGCCCGCCGGCCAGGATCCGGCCGACGACCCGCCAGGGCCCGGCGCCGGCCACGGCGTAGCCGTCCATGGCGGCGGCGTCGGCACCAGGCAGGTCGGCGCCCGCGCGCACCGGCTCCGCGAGCACCCGGCCGACGGCCGCGCCGAGCGGCACCCGCTCGGGCGGCAGGGCGGTGGCGGACGTGCCGGCGATCTTCAGGGCGGTACGCCACGGTACGGGGCTGTCGACGGATCGCATCGCTGTCAGTGTCACATCAGCACTGCACCCCGGCATGGTCACATCCGCGTGCCGGTACTGCTTCCGGGCGGCGACGAGAACCTCACTGCGGCGCCGCGGCCGATGTGACGGCCGGTAACCCGTTCGCGTGACGACATGGTTGATCGCGGTCATCGGTGCCTAGGGTCGAGCAGACGCGACGGAAGGGTGTATGGCTGTGCGCAACGGGTACCCGCGGACCGGTGCGGATGTCGTCCGGGAGGTGCTGGCCGCCCTGGCGCCCGGTGAGCTGCCGTACGTGGAGTCGGTGCTGGAGGCGTACCGGATCGATCCGTGGACGCTCGACGGGCGCCGGGCCGGCGTGCCTGTCGACCAGGTCGACGGATGGTCCGCCTTCGCCCTCGGCTTCGTGGCCGAGACGGTGGTGTCCCTCGCACCCGCCGAGGAGCCGGAGGCCTCCGGCCGGGGCCGGCTGACGATGCTGCTGAGCCGCTGGCGCCGGTCGCGCACCGGCGAGCTCGCGAACGTGCCCGACACGCCGGTGCCCGCCTTCGAGGCCGAGCAGTTGCGGCTGGCGTGGGCGTCCGCGATGGACGCGGCGACCTGCCGCGGCTACCCGCCGCGGGACCGGGAGGCCTTCGCGGCGGCGGTCGTCGCGGCCCTGGCCGTCGGGCACGCGCCCCGGCAGCGGCGCTCGGCCGAGGACTGAGCCGGCGGTCCCTCGGCCCTTGATCGTTATCGGTCAGGGGCGGCCGAGGGCCCGGTACTCCCAGCCCGCCGCGCGCCACGCGTCCGAGTCCAGCGCGTGGCGGCCGTCGACGATCCGCCGGGCGCCGACGACCGCGGCCATCGCCTCGGGGGCGATCCGGCGGAACTCGGTCCACTCCGTCAGCAGCACGACCACGTCGGCGCCGCGGGCCACGTCCAGCGCGCCGGTGCCGTAGCTGAGCTCGGGGTGTGCCCGGCGGGCGTTGTCCATCGCGGCCGGGTCGAAGACGTGCACGTCCGCGCCCAGGCCGGCGAGCGTGCTCGCCACCTCGAGGGCGGGCGCGTCGCGGATGTCGTCGGAGTCGGGCTTGAACGACGCGCCCAGCGCCGCGATCCTGCGGCCGGCGACGTCGCCGCCGCACAGCTCGACCACCAGGTCGACCGTCCGCGAGCGGCGGCGCCGGTTGATGCCGTCGATCTCGCGCAGGAAGCCGACCGCCCGGCCGACGCCCAGCTCCTCGGCCCGGTGCGCGAACGCCCGGATGTCCTTGGGCAGGCAGCCGCCGCCGAAGCCGAGCCCGGGCCGCAGGAACTTGCCGCCGATCCGCTCGTCGTAGGCCAGCGCCTCGGCCAGGTCCCGCACGTCGGCGCCGGTGGCCTCGCAGACCTCGGCCATCGCGTTGATGTAGGAGATCTTGGTGGCGAGGAACGAGTTCGCGGCGACCTTGACCAGCTCGGCGGTCTGCAGGTCGGTGACCTTCACCGGAACGCCCAGCGAGAGCACCGGCGCGAACGCGGCACGCAGCCGCTCCTCGGACCAGGCCGAGGTGACGCCGAAGACCAGCCGGTCGGGCCGCATGGTGTCGTCGACGGCGAAGCCCTCGCGCAGGAACTCGGGGTTCCAGGCCAGCTCGACCTGGTCGCCGGCGGGCGCGGTGGCCCGGATCAGCTCGGCCAGGCGGGCGGCGGTGCCGACCGGAACGGTGGACTTGCCGACCACCAGGGCGCGGCGGTGCAGGTGCCGCGACAGCGCGGTGACCGCCGCGTCGACGTAGGTCAGGTCGGCGGCGCCTGAGTCCGCGCGCTGCGGCGTGCCGACGCAGATGAAGTGCACGTCGCCGAACTCGCCGGCCTCCCGGAACGAGGTGGTGAAGCGCAGCCGGCCGGTCTCGAGGGCCTTGACGAGCAGTTCGGGCAGGCCGGGCTCGAAGAACGGCACCTCGCCGGAGTTGAGCCGCGCGACCTTGTCCGCGTCGACGTCGACACCGATCACGTCGAAGCCCAGCACGGCCATGCAGATGGCGTGGGTGGCGCCGAGGTAGCCGGTGCCGATGACCGTCAGCCGGGGACGCGGGGGCGTGTTCATCAGGCGAAATCCTCAGAAGTCAGTGAGATCGACCAGTCGACCGCTCGGACCGGTGCCGGGATTGTCGACCCCGGTACCAAGGACGCCGGTTTCGCCGCTGGCTCCCCGCCGGACATGGGCGACCAACTCGCCCGGCGGATCATCACCTCGCCCACGACCCGGTGCGGGTCGTATCGGGCGATGATGCCATCCCGGCATGTGCCGGCCCTCACCTGACCAGTCAGGTTTCTCGGCATCCTCGGACCGCCGGCCGGCCCGGGAGTCCGGCCGGCCCGGACATCGGGGCGAAATTGGCATAAGAAAATCGTCGGAATTTTGAACCGGATGAATTCGGCGCAGATCTGAACCAACACGCCGGGCGGTCGCGTACTGGATCTCGAACGACATTGATGTCCGACGACGAGGAGTGGTGATGAGACTGCGACAGCGACGACGCACCGGGGGCAGGAGCACCGGGGTCAACCGCAAGGCGATCGGCGGCGCAGTCATCGCTGGTGTGCTGGTGGTGGGCGGTGTGACGGGCCTGCAGTTCGCATCGGCCGGCGAGCAGGCGAAGGCCGCGGAGATCGTCGTGGTCGACGGCCAGAACTTCGACATCGCCGGTTGCGAGAAATTGGAAATCAACGCCGGCGCGGTTATCTGCGACGGCGAGCAATTGGCGCCGGAACAGCAGATGGGCGCCGCGGAGGCCGCCGCCGCATCGGCGCTGGCGCTCGAGACCGCGTGCGACCAGTTCGCGATCGATCAGGCCGCCGCCGCGGCGGAGGCGGGCGGCGCCGCCGAAGTTCGGAAGAGGGTAGTG
>NZ_JBEZXZ010000117.1:0-13291 GCF_040638275.1 Actinoplanes sp. NPDC026623
GGATCGCCTCCGACGACCTGGTCGCGGTGGCGCTCCGGCCGGCGCCGTCCGCCGCGGCCGCCACCACCGACAGCACCGTGCCCTCGACCGGCTTGGCCACCGCCGCATATGCCGCCTCGCTGGCCGTGCGCAGCGCCCGGGCCAGCTCGCCGCCGCGCACCGCGAGCGACGTCGCGAAGGAGTCGGCCATGCCGCGCAGAATCTGCGACACGATGACCCCCGAGTTGCCCCGCGCGCCGAGCAGCGCACCGCGCGCCATCCGGCGCATCGTGCGGCCCAGCGGCGTCTGGCCCGCCGCCTCGGCGACCTCGCCGGACAGCCCGGGGGCCTCGTCGAGGGCCTGCTGGGCCGAGGCGAGAGTGAGCACCAGGTTGGTGCCGGTGTCGCCGTCGGGCACCGGGTAGACGTTCAGCAGGTCGATCTCGTGCTGGTGTGCGCGGAGCGCGGCCAGCCCACCGCCGCACCAGCGGCGTATCGCGGCGGCGTCCAGGGAGTCCAGCACGCGAAAAGCGTACTAACCGGGACCGACAATTGCTGGATGCAGGGTTCTCGGCAGGCAGGAGAAGGGGCGATTGGCTGTCCCGGCCGGCCATCGGGTAACCTGGCCAGGTTGCCCGGACGCAGACTGTCCGGGGCACCCTCAAGTTCGTATCAATCCCAGGAGTACCCCGTGGCTAGCGTGTGCGACGTCTGTGGCAAGGGACCGGGCTTCGGCCACAACGTGTCCCACTCGCACCGGCGGACCAACCGCCGCTGGAACCCGAACATCCAGTCGGTGCGCACCCCTGCCGGTGGTGGCAACACCAAGAAGCTCAAGGTCTGCACCTCGTGCATCAAGGCCGGCAAGGTCGTCCGCGCCTGACCTCCGCAACATGACAGCCCGCCAGGTCCCCGGACCCGGCGGGCTGGTTGCGTTTACCGGTCAGAGCACCCGGGCGTAGGACAGCACGCCCTCCTCGCCCTTGTAGTAGCCGAAGTCCTCGATGCGCTCGTAACCGCAGTTCAGGTACAGGGCGATCGCCTCGGGCTGTTTGTCGCCCGTTTCCAGGATCACCCGCTTGCAGCCTCGCTCCCGCGCCGATTCCTCGAGCGCCGCCAGCACCCGGCGGGCCACGCCGCGGCCGCGCGCCGCCGGGACCGTGAACATCCGCTTGAGCTCGGCGTCCGGCCCGTGTGCGCGCCAGCCGGCGCAACCCAGCAACTCGTCGCCCGCGTAGGCCACCAGGAAGGCTCCCCGCGGGGGCTCGAAGTCCGAGGCCGCCACCGGGGTGTCGTCGCCGCTGCCGCCGTACCTTCGGCCGAGTTCGGCCATCGCCTCGGCTATCAACAGCTGCACGGCGCGCTCGTCGAACCGGGCCTCGCGAATCTTGATCTCCACGCCGACCAACCTAATCAGCCCGATCGGCGGAAGTGATCCCACCCCGTGTCGCCCTGCCACGGCCGGCGGTCCACGGTCACCCCGGTGCCCTCGTGCACGCCGCCGATCGGCCGCCAGCCCGTGGGCAGGGTCACGCCGGGCGGGAACGTCGCGGCGAGTGCGTGGTCGTCCCCGCCGGCGAGCAGCCACACGTACGGATCGACGCCCAGCGCCGACGCCGCGTCGCGCATCTGATCGGGGATCTCGAACGCGTTGCGGTCGATGTTGATGCCGACCACGCTGGCGGCGGCGATGTGGCCCAGGTCCTGCAGCAGCCCGTCGGAGATGTCGATCATCGAGCTGGCGCCGGCCCGGGCGGCCGCGGTGCCGGCCGCGTAGGGCACCTCGGGACGGCGGTGCGCCTCGACCAGCAGCTTCGGCGTACGGAAGCCCCGGGAGAGGATGGTGAACCCGGCCGCGGCGTGGCCGGTGCGGCCGGCCAGCGCGACGATGTCGCCCGGCTGAGCGCCGCTGCGCACCACCGGCTCCCGGCCCCCCAGGTCGCCGAGCGCGGTGACGGCGATGGTCAGCGTCGGGCTGGACGACATGTCGCCGCCGACCACGCCCGCGCCGACCAGGCCCGCCTCCGCGGACAGCCCGCCGGCCAGCTCCTCGGCCCACTGTGCGTCCAGATCGGCCGGCATGCAGAGCGCGACCAGCAGCGCGGTGGGTGTCGCGCCCATCGCCGCGATGTCGGCGAGGTTGGCGGCGGCCGCCCGGTGGCCCACGTCGGTGGCGCTGGACCAGTCGCGCCGGAAGTGCCGGCCCTCGACCAGGATGTCGGTGCTCGCCACGATCCGGCGATCCGGCGCCGCCACGACCGCGGCGTCGTCGCCGGGGCCGAGCAGGCTCGCCGTGCCCGTTTCGAGCCGCGCGACGATCCGGGCGATGAGCCCGAACTCACCCGCGTCCGCGATGCTCAACGTCCCACCGTTCCTCTCGACCTCGGCCGGCCCAGTGTGCGCGGCATTGCGCGTCCGACCGGCTCCGTACTGTAGTTTCACGTTCGAGTCGCCAGCGTTGGCGGATAGGAGTCTGATCGTGGTCCAGGCATACATCCTCATCCAGACGGAGGTCGGAAAGGCCCGTGACGTGGCCGCCGCGATCGACAAAATCAATGGAGTGGTACGCGTCGACGCGGTGACCGGGCCCTACGACGTCGTGGTATTGGCGGAGGCGCACTCGGTCGACGAACTCGGCAAGATGATTGTGAGCAAGATCCAGTACGTACCGGGCATCACCCGGACCGTCACCTGCTCCGTGGTAAATCTCTGACATGCTCGATGTGGAGACCCGCCCCGAACCCCAGCCGGCCGCCGTGGACTCCACGACCCGCCGCGCCGCCTTGTGGGCGACCCTGATCGCGGTGCCGGTGGCCGTCCTGGCCGGCCTCCTGGTCTTCTCGAAGATCGTCCCCGAGGCGGACAGCGCGGCACCCGCGCCGTCCGCGACGCAGCCCGCGGTCCTACCGGCGGAACCGGTTCGGATGGCCGCGCCGAAGCTCCCGGCCCGGACCGCGCAGGTCTGCCTCGCGGTGACCTCGCAACTGCCGGTCAAGGTCCGCGACCTGGCCGCCCGCAGGGTCAGCGCCGGCCCGGAGCAGAACGCCGCCTACGGCGCGCCCGCGCTCACCGTGGCCTGCGGGGTCGCCCGGCCCGCGATGTGCACCAGCCTGACCGAGACCGGCTCCGGCTGCGTGCCCCTGGACACCGAGCTCATGACCATGAACAGGGTCTGCTGGTACGCCGACGAGCAGGCCGCCGCGACCACGTTCACGACCATGGACCGCGAGGTCCCGGTGCGGGTCACCGTCCCGAAGCAGTACCCGCAGGCCGCGCAGTGGGCCAACGAGTTCTCGGACCTGGTCGTGCGGACCGACAAGTCGATCACCGAGGGCCGGCCCACCGGCTGCGCCTAGGCGCCTAGTGCAGGCCGGTGCCGCGGCGCAGCGCGGTGCGGATCAGCCGGTCGACCACCTTGGGGTATTCCAGGCCGGTGGCCGCCCACATCAGCGGGAACATCGAGGTCGGCGTGAATCCCGGCATCGTGTTGATCTCGTTGAGGTAGATCTCGTTCGCCGCGGTCACGAAGAAGTCGACGCGGGCCAGGCCGGTGCAGTCCAGCGCGGTGAAGGTGCGGGCCGCGTACTCCTGGACCCGGCGGGCCACCTCGGGCTCGAGGCCCGCGGGGATCTGGTACGGCGTCCCGTCGCCCAGGTACTTCGCGTCGAAGTCGTAGAAGTCGTCGCCCTCGGTGTTCACCATGATCTCGGCCAGCAGCGACGCCTCGGGCGCGCCGCCGGCCTCGCCCTCGAGCACGCCGCACTCGATCTCGCGGCCGATGACGGCGGCCTCGACCAGCACCTTCGGATCGATCTGCCGGGCTTTCGCGACAGCCGCGTCCAGATCCGCCCAATCGGTGACTTTGCTGATGCCGTGCGACGAGCCGGCCCGCGACGGCTTGACGAAGACCGGCAGGCCGAGTCGCTCCTTGTCGGCGTCCGCGAGCGAGCAGCCGGCCCGGAGCACCGCGTACGGGCCGACCGGGATGCCCTCCGCGACGGCGAGCTTCTTGGTGAATTCCTTGTCCATGCCCGCCGCCGAGGCGAACACGTTGGCGCCCACGTACGGGATGCCGGCCATCTCGAGCATGCCCTGGATGGTGCCGTCCTCGCCGTAGGCGCCGTGCAGGGCCGGGAAGACCACGTCGACGCCCGCGAGCACCGCGACCCCGTCGGTCGGGTCGAGGACCAGCAGGCCCTCGGAGGTGGGGTCGGCGGGCAGCACGACGGCCCGGCCGGACTCGGCGGTGATCTCCGGCAGCTTGCGGTCGGTGATGGCGAACGTCTCCGGGTCGCCATCGGCCAGCACCCAGGCGCCGGTGCGGGTGATGCCGACCGGCACGGCCTCGTACTGGTCCGGGTCGAGGGCGCCGAGGATGCTGCCTGCGCTCACGCAGGAGATGGCGTGCTCGGTGCTGCGCCCGCCGAACACGATCGCCACACGGGTTTTGCGAGGGGTCGTCACGGAAAAGGCCTCTCGTTGCCGGACATCGCTAGGCTGCCTGCGCGCGTTTACGGG
This sequence comes from Actinoplanes sp. NPDC026623, assembly GCF_040638275.1. Lineage (NCBI taxonomy): Bacteria > Bacillati > Actinomycetota > Actinomycetes > Micromonosporales > Micromonosporaceae > Actinoplanes > Actinoplanes sp. NPDC026623. Next base: position 4,498 of record NZ_JBEZXZ010000117.1, read on the forward strand.
GCGGCAGGCATGCCGGGGGTGACCCTACTCTGCGTAGACAATATTGCGACGACGCGGGCGCTGGCACTGCAAACGGGGGACGGGGAGTCGATGAGACCAGCACTGCACGTGATCGCCTGGCAGGGTCCCGGGCGGTTGGCGACGATGGCGCACCCGCGCGGCGGGGACTGGCTGGCCGACGAGATGACCGGGCTGGCCGCGGCCGGGGTCGACGTCTTCGTCTCGGCGCTGACCTGGGAGGAGGACCGGCGGCTCGGGCTCACCGAGGTGGCCGAGGCCGCGTCCGCCGCCGGGATCGAGTTCCTGTCGTTCCCGATCGCCGACCGGGGCATACCGCGGGCCGGCGACATGACCGACACCGACGTGGTCGCCCTGGGCGTACGGCTGGCCGCGCACGTGCGCGCCGGGCGGTTCGTGGTGACCCAGTGTTTCGCCGGCATCGGCCGCTCGACGCTGCTGGCCTGCGCGACCCTGGTGATGCTGGGCGTCGGGCCGGAGCGGGCGCTGGAGATGGTCGCGCAGGCACGCGGCCTGCCGGTGCCGGACACCGAGACCCAGCGGGACTGGCTCTACGCGTTCGCGCTGCATCACGGCGGGTGACCGCCCGGACTGGTCAGGCGGCGGTGAAGGTCTGCGGCAGGGCGCCGGACTCCCAGAGCCCGTCGAGGTGCGAGAGAAAGCCGACCAGGCTGCGCTCGAGCTCGCGGCGCTCGCCGGCGGAGAGCACGGCGAGCGGGTCGGAGAAGATCAGGCCCGCGGGATGCCGGGCCCGGGTGCCGACGAACCTGCGGCAGGCGGTGCACCAGACGTAGCTGACCAGCGTGGGGCGGCGGGCGTTCGGCGCGGCGTTCACGTAGGCCCGCACGCCGCGACGGCCGCAGGAGGGGCAGTCGCGCTCGCCGGGCGCGGTGAGGAAGCTCTCGCCCTGCGCCAGCGCCGCCACCTCGTCGCCGCTGAAGCTGCTCCAGGTCATGGCGGTCAGGCCGCGTCCAGCGCGGCCGTCAGGTCGGCGACGAGATCCGCCGCGTCCTCGATGCCGCAGGAGAGCCGCACGAAGCCCGGCGTCGTGTCGTCGCCCCACTGCGCGCGGCGGTCGGCGGTGGTGTGCAGGCCGCCGAACGAGGTCGCGGCGAAGACCAGCTCGGAGGCAGTCAGGAAGCGGGCCACCCGCTCGGCGCTGCCCAGGTCGAAGCCGATGATGCCGGGGATGCGGCGCATCTGCGCCGCGGCCACCTGGTACGACGGGTCGGACGGGAGCCCCGGGAAACGCACGTGCCGCACGTCGGGTCGCCCGGCCAGCAGCTCGGCCAGCACCGCCGCGTTGGCGCTCTGCCGGGCCAGCCGCAGGTCCAGCGTGGCCAGCGAGCGGTGGGCCAGCCAGGAGTCGAACGCGCCCGGGACGCCGCCGGTCTGCGAGCGCCAGGTGGTGACCTTGGCGAGCAGTTCCTCGTCGTTGGTCGCAACGTAGCCGAGCAGCACATCGGAGTGCCCGGTCAGCGCCTTGGTCCCCGACGCGACGACCACGTCGGCGCCGAGGTCGAGCGGGCGCTGCCCGAGCGGCGTCGGCGTGGTGTTGTCGACGGCGACCAGCGCCCCGGCGGCGTGCGCGGCCGCGGACACCGCACGGATGTCGCAGACGTCCAGGCCCGGGTTGGCCGGCGTCTCCAGCAGCACCAGCCGCACGCCCTCGAAGGAAGGGTAGGGGCCGACGGTCGGCACGAGCAACGTCTTGACGCCCAGGTCGCTCAGCGTGCCCTCGGCGAACGCGCGCACGGCGAAGTAACCGTCCGACGGCAGGGCCACGGTGTCACCGCTGTGCACGGTGGAGAGCAGCAGCGCGGTGATGGCCGCCTGCCCGCTCGCGAAGGCCAGCACGGGGCCGCCCTCGAGCTCGCCGATGGCCGCCTCGAGCGCGCGCCGGGTGGGGTTGTCGGGCCGCCCGTAGCCGTTGACCTTCTGCCCGTCCACCGGGTCGAGGTGGTAGGGCGCCGCGAACACCGGTCCGGGCAGGAACGGCGTGCCCGGCACCGGATCCGGCAGGCCGGCGTGCACGACCCGGGTGCCGTCACCATCGAAGCTCACTCCGGCTTCATCTCCCGTCCCATCAGCAGCTTGACCGCGACCCGCGGGTCCACGCCCTCGTGGCAGACCCGCTCCACCTGCTCGGTGATCGGCATCTCGACGCCGTGCGCCCGGGCCAGGTCGCGGATCGCCAGGCAGCTCTTGACGCCCTCGGCGGTCTGCCGGGCGGCGCGCTGCGCCTGCTCCAGGGACTCGCCCCGGCCGAGATGCTCGCCGAAGGTGCGGTTGCGCGACAGCGGCGACGAGCAGGTGGCGACCAGGTCGCCGAGGCCGGCCAGCCCGGCGAAGGTCATGGGGTCGGCGCCGAGCGCCACCCCGAGCCGGGCGGTCTCGGCCAGCCCGCGGGTGATCAGCGAGGCCTTGGTGTTGTCGCCCATGCCCATCGCGGTGGCCATCCCGTACGCGAGCGCGATGACGTTCTTGACCGCGCCGCCCAGCTCGCAGCCGATGACGTCGTCACTGGTGTAGGGCCGCACGTAGGGCAACGCGATGGCCTGCTGCACCTGCTGGGCGCGGTCGGCGCAGGTGCTGGCCACCACGGTCGCCGCGGGCTGCTCGGCGGCGACCTCGGGTGCCAGGTTCGGCCCGGAGATCACCACCACCCGGTCCGGGTCGACCCCGGCCGTCTCGACGATGACCTGGCTCATCCGCTTGGTGGTGCCGAGCTCGATGCCCTTCATCAGCGAGATCAGGGTCGATCCGGCGGGCAGGTGCACGGCCCAGTCGGCGAGGTTGCCGCGCAGCGTCTGCGAGGGCACGGCGAGAAAGACCAGTTCGGCGCCGTCGAGCGCGGCGGCGAGGTCGCTGGTGGCGCTGACCCGGTCGGGCAGCTTGACGCCCGGCAGCGCGGTCTCGTTGACACCGTCCGCGCGGATGGCGGCGGCCACCGACTCGCGGCGGGCCCACAGGGTCACGTCCGAACCCGCCTCGGCCAGGATCTTGGCGAACGCCGTACCCCAGGCACCGGCACCGAGCACCGCAGCGCGCGTCATGCAGAAACTTCCCTTCGCATCAGGTCGTGCCGGCGCTCGGTCATGCCGTGGGTTCCGTCGTGCCCTGGGTGCGGGCGGCGACCTGGTAGATCGGGGGCGGACTCTCGTCGCGCAGCTCGGCGAGCAGGTCCCGGGTGGCCAGCTGGATCGCCTCGGTCATCTGCTCCAGCGCGGCCCGGCTCGGCGCCTGGCCCTGCCAGCGGCTGAGGTCGACGGGCTTGCCGACGGCGACGCTGACCTGGACCCGGCGGCCCAGCGAGATCTTCTTCGTCCGCACGTCGTGCACCTGCTGCGCGCCCCAGGTCGCCATCGGCAGCACCGGCGCACCGGTGACCAGCGCCAGCCGGGCCGCGCCGGTCTTGCCCCGCATCGGCCACAGGTCGGGCTCGCGGGTCGTGGTGCCCTCCGGGTAGATCACCACCACGCCGCCCTGGTGCAGGGCCTCGATGAGTGTGTCGAGGGACTTCACCGCTTCCACACTGCCGCGTTCGACCGGGATTTGCAGGGTCTTACGGAGCATGAAGCCGACGAACGGCACCTTCCAGATGCTCGCCTTGGCGAGGAAGCGGGGCCAGCGCCCGGACGCGTAGATGTAGTGGGCCACCAGCAGCGGGTCGAACTGCGACATGTGGTTCGGCGTGATGATGAACCCGCCGGCGGCCGGCAGGTTCTCCATGCCGCGCCAGCTGCGCTTCGTCCAGACCGTCATCGCGGGTAACAGGAGCAGCACAGCGAGTCGCCGCCAGAATCCAAGCCTGCGCCGCGCCATGGTTCCTCCCCTGCTGCCCCCGCGGCGTGTCCCGCGCCGCCGCACCCACCCTGCGACGAAATCATGCCTGCTCGCGGTCGCCGTAGCCAGGGCGGGGGCCGGTCCTGAGCCTGGTGGCAGGATTGACGCCGTGTCAGGAGCGGACTGGACGGCGGTCATTCCCGTCAAGCGCCTCAGCGCGGCCAAGAGCCGGCTGCGCGGCGCCGTGCTCGACGCCCGGCACGAGGACCTCGCGCTGGCGATGGTCCGCGACACGGTGGCCGCCGTCACCTCCTGCCCGCGGGTGGCCGAGCTGCTGGTCGTCACGGACGATCCCGCCGCCACCGCCGCGGTGGCCGCCCTCGGCGCGCGGGCGGTGCCCGACGCTCCCGGGGCGGGGCTGAACGCCGCCCTGCGGTTCGGCGCCGACCAGGTAGCCGGGCTGTCCCGGCGGCGCGCGGTGCTCACCGGCGACCTGCCCGCGCTGCGGCCCGGCGAGCTCGACGAGGCGCTGGCCGCGGCCGGACCGGGCCGCAGCTTCGTCGCCGACGCGGCCGGCACCGGCACGGTCCTGCTCACCGCGGCCGCCGGCAGCCCGCTCGAGCCGCGGTTCGGGTCCGGCTCGGCGGCGGCGCATGCCGCGTCGCACGCCCGGGCGCTGACCGGGTCGTGGCCGGGGCTGCGCCAGGATGTGGACACCGCGGGCGACCTGCGCACGGTGCTGGCGCTCGGCGCCGGCGAGCACACCCGCGCGCTGCTGCGTGATCTCGGACTCATCGCCGAGTGCGGTGCTTGCGGTGTGCCGGCGGGCCCGCACCGGTAGCGTTGCCGCCATGCAGGGCACGGTCGCGACGTTCGATACCCAGGCACACACCGGCACGCTGTTGCTCGACGACGGCACTGAGCTGGCCTTCCCGGCGGAGGCGTTCAGGGCCTCCGGGCTGCGCCTGCTCCGCCTCGGGCAGCGTGTCTCCATCGAGGCCGGCCCGGACGGGGTCGTGAACAAGGTCGAACTTCCCGGAATCAGATGAGCCCTGTTCGTTTCCTGTTCTCCGTGGACGGGCGATGATGGGGCAATGACCCCGCCCCGGACACCCGACACGACCGTGCCCCCCGCGGCGCGCCGCCGCGGCCCGAACGGGCGATTCCTCCCCCGCGGCGAGCAGGCCGCAGAGACCGATACCGGCACCGACCGCAGCACCGCCGGGACGACCGCCATCGAGCCGACCGCCATCGAGCCGACGGAGCCCGTCATGAGCAGCCCCGCCGCACCCCCCACCGAGAGCACGGACGACATCGACGTCGCCGACCTGCCCGACCTGCCCGAGCTGCCGGACGACCGGTTCCTCAACCGGGAGCTGTCCTGGCTCGACTTCAACGCCCGGGTGCTCGCCCTCGCCGAGGATCCGGAGACCGCGCTGCTGGAGCGCGCCAAATTCCTGGCCATCTTCGCCAGCAACCTCGACGAGTTCTACATGGTCCGCGTCGCGGGCCTCAAGCGCCGGCTGAAGGCCGGCCTGCCGATGCGCGGTGGCGACCGCTCGTCCCTGCGCCACCAGCTCGCGATGATCACCGAGCGGGCCGCGGATCTGGTCACCCGGCACGCCGCCTGCTTCGGCGACGAGGTCCGGCCGAAGCTGTCCGCCGAGGGCATCGAGCTGGTCAGCTGGGGCGAGCTGGACGCGCCCGAGCGCGAGCGGCTGCGCACGTTCTTCCGCGAGCAGGTCTTCCCGGTGCTGACCCCGCTCGCCGTCGACCCGGCGCACCCGTTCCCCTACATCTCGAGCCGCTCGCTGAACCTCGCCGTCGCGCTGCGCGATCCGGTCGGCAACGGCACCGAGTTGTTCGCCCGGATAAAGGTGCCGGACAACGTGCACCGCTTCGTGACGGTGCAGAACGACAGCCGCGGCGTGCGCTTCCTGCCCGTCGAGGAGCTCATCGCCGCACACCTGGACCAGCTCTTCTCCGGGATGCAGATCCTGGAGTGGCACCTGTTCCGGGTGACCCGCAACGCCGAGCTCGAGGTCGACGAGGACCGCGACGAGGACCTGTTGCAGGCCCTCGAGCGCGAGCTCGCCCAGCGCCGCTTCGGCCCGCCGGTGCGCCTCGAGGTGGCCGCCTCCATCAGCGACCACGTCCTCGACCTGCTCTCCCGCGAGCTCGAGATGGACAGCCAGGACGTGCTGCGGGTGCCGGGGCTGCTGGACCTTTCGGCGCTGTGGCAGGTCTTCGGCGAGTGCGACCGCGACGACCTCAAGGACCGGCCGTTCGTGCCGGCCACCCACCCGCAGCTCGCCGACGGCGAGGTGCCGCGCAGCGTCTTCAACCGGCTGCGCGAGTGCGACATCCTGGTGCACCACCCCTACCACTCGTTCTCCACAAGCGTGCAGCGCTTCATCGAGCAGGCCGCCGCGGATCCGAACGTGCTGGCCATCAAGCAGACCCTCTACCGCACCAGCGGCGACTCCCCGATAGTCGACGCGCTCGTCGACGCCGCGGCCGCCGGCAAGCAGGTGGTGGTGCTGGTCGAGGTGAAGGCGCGCTTCGACGAGGTCGCGAACATCGCCTGGGCCCGCACGCTCGAGCGGGCCGGCTGCCACGTCGTCTACGGCCTGGTCGGCCTCAAGACGCACTGCAAGACCTCCCTGGTGGTGCGCCAGGAGGGCAACCAGATCCGCCGCTACTGCCACATCGGTACGGGCAACTACCACCCGAAGACCGCGCGGCTCTACGAGGACTTCGGCATGCTCACCGCCGATCCCGAGGTCGGCGCGGACGTCACCGATCTGTTCAACGTGCTGACCGGCTACAGCCGGCAGACCGCCTTCCGGCGCCTGCTGGTGGCCCCGCACGGCGTGCGGGCCGGCCTGATCGAGCGGATCGAGGAGCAGGCCCGGATCGCCCGCGAGGGCGGCGAGGCGCTGGTGCAGTTCAAGGTGAACTCACTTGTCGACGAGGAGACCTGCGACGCGCTCTACCGCGCCTCGCAGGACGGCGTGAAGATCGACCTGATCATTCGCGGCATGTGCGCGCTGCGCCCCGGCGTCCCGGGTCTGTCGGACAACATCCGGGTCCGCTCGATCGTCGGCCGGTTCCTGGAGCACTCGCGGGTGTTCCGCTTCGGCGCGGGCGACGACGCGGAATACTGGATCGGCTCGGCCGACCTCATGCACCGCAACCTGGACCGCCGGGTCGAGGCGCTGGTGCGGGTCAGCCTGCCCTCCGCGCAGAACGACCTGCGCCGCGTGATGGAGCTGTCCATGCGCGACGAGAGCGAGGGCTGGGACCTGTCGGCCGACGGCACCTGGCACCGTCGCGCGTCGACACCGTCGGACCCGCACGTCCACCTGCAGGAGGCGCTGCTGCGCCGGATCATCGGCAAGGCGGTCTGATCGGTGCCCAAGCCCGTACGGGCCGCCGGCGGCGTCCTGTGGCGGCCCGCCGGAGACTCGATCGAGGTCTGCGTCGTGCACCGGCCGTACCTTCGCGACTGGAGCCTGCCGAAGGGCAAACTCGACGGCGGGGAGCATCCGCTCGCCGCCGCGGCGCGCGAGGTGCTCGAGGAGACCGGCCTGCGCGGCGAGCCCCAGCTTCGGCTGCCCGAGGTGGCGTACACGATGCCGGACGGCGTGCCCAAGACCGTCGACTTCTGGCTGATGCGCTGCGCCGACGGCCCGGCGGAGGACCCGGCGGACCCGACCGAGGTGGACGAGGTGCTCTTCCTGTCGCCTGCCGACGCCGTCGCGAGGCTGAGCTATCCGGACGACCGGCGCCTCGTGCGGCGGGTCGCCGGGCTGCCGCCGGTGACCGCGGTGACGGCGCTGGTGCGGCACGGGCACGCGGGCCGGCGCGGCGAGTTCGAGGGCGACGACGACCTGCGGCCGCTCGACTCCCGGGGCCGGGCCGAGGCGGAGACGCTGGGCCGGGTGGTCGCCCTGATCGGCCCGCGGCGGCTCGTCGCCGGCACCCCGCTGCGATGCCGGCAGACCCTCGAGCCACTCGCGACCCGGCTGGGGCTGCCCATCGAGACGGATTCGGCGTTCGCGGAGCCGGCCGACATGGACGAGGTGCCGGCCAACGCGAGGGCGGCGGCGGCCCGGCTGGCCGAGCTCCGCGACGGTGAGCGGACGGCGGTGAGCAGCCAGGGCAAGGTGATTCCGGGGTTGCTGGCACTGTTGGACGGCGCCGAGGACACCGCGCCCTACCGGACGCGCAAGGGTGCGGGCTGGATACTCACCTGGTCCGGCGACCGCCTCCTGGCGTCGAGCCGGATCTAGGCCGCACCGGGTTCGCCGTGCGGCGCCCGGCCGGCGGCAACTGGTCCGCCCGCCAGTATCCGACCAGGTCTCCGGTGAGCCAGCGGGCCCGCCAGAACTCGTCGTCGCGTGGCTCCCAGTCCCGCAGCGGCAGCAGCGCCACCCGCCAGGACAGCACACCGGCGAGGTACCAGCCGTACAGCGGGACCGCGCCGAGCGCCGCGTCGCGGCGCCGGTAGGAGCCGTACGGCCCGAGCACGAAGACGACAAGTCCCGACCAGGCCCAGGTGACGGCCCAGTCCACCAGGCCCTGCCCGGTCCAGCGCTCGGCCAGGCCGCCCAGTTTCCACCCGGGCACGACGGCACAGACGAAGACGGCAGCGGCGATAAGCGACCTGCCGACGAGGCCGCGGGGTTCGGCGGAGCTACGGTCCATGATGCGGACCGTAGGCTCAGCGGCCGCTGTGGCGCCGGAACACACTAGGGGCGTCCACCGTACGGGTGGACGCCCCTCGTGTCTCACCGCCGAACTGAGCGGGCCTCGCGGCCCGTTCTGATCAACGGGTCTTGCGTGCCGCGGACGTGCGAGCGGTCGTGGCCCGGCTGGCCGGGGTGGCGCTGGTGGCCGCCGTGGTCTTGCGGGCGGTCGCCTTCTTGGCCGGCGCCGCCTTGGTGGCAGTCGACTTGGCAGCAGCCGACTTGGTGGCGGTCTTCTT
>NZ_JBEZXZ010000117.1:13391-27939 GCF_040638275.1 Actinoplanes sp. NPDC026623
CGCCGGCGTGGCCTTGGCGGTCGCCGCCTTGGTGGCGGTCTTCGCCGCCGCCGTCTTCGTGGCGGTGCGGGCCGGCGCGGCCTTGGTGGCCGTGGTCTTCTTCGCCGCCGCCGTCTTGGTGGCGGTCGACCGGGCCGGAGCGGCCTTGGTGGCCACCGACTTGGTTGCGGTCTTCTTCGCCGGCGTGGCCTTGGCGGTCGCCGCCTTGGTGGCGGTCTTCGCCGCCGCCGTCTTCGTGGCGGTGCGGGCCGGCGCGGCCTTGGTGGCCGTGGACTTCGCCGCCGCCGTCTTGGTGGCGGTCGACCGGGCCGGAGTGGCCTTGGTGGCCGTGGACTTCGCCGCCGCCGTCTTCGTGGCGGTCGACCGGGCCGCGGTGGCCTTGGCGGCAGTGGACTTCACTGCCCCCGTGGTCTTCTTCGGGGCGGTGGCCTTTGCCACCTTGCCACTCGCGACCATCTCCCGGAAGCCGGTTCCGGGTTTGAATGCGGGGACGGACGTCTTCTTCACCTTCACCGGTTCACCGGTGCGCGGATTGCGCGCGGTACGCGCATTGCGCGCCCGCTTTTCGAAGACTCCGAAACCGGTAATGGCAACGCGATCGCCCTTGGTTACGGCGTTCTGCACCTCGCTGATCACCGCATCCAGCGCTGCTGTCGCCGTCTTCCGGTCCCCCAGTCGGGCGGCGAGCGCCTCGACGAGCTCGGCCTTGTTCACTGGTTTCCTCCCGAACGTGAGAACTGGCCCAATGCGAGCCATTCTGCGCGCACCGTATGCCCTCTGACCAGCAGACACAAACATCTGCTCAAAAAATATCGTTGTGTCGCAACGATTTCGCCCCCACCGAGGAGCCGGTGAGGGCGAAAGCGCCTGCAAGGACAAGGGAATTCGGGGTCAGACGACCACCGGCCGGTAAGCCGGGCGGTCCTTCTCGTACGAGGTAATCATCTGCTCGTGGCGCAGCGTCAGCCCGATGTCGTCAAGGCCCTCCATGAGGCGCCAGCGACTGAAATCATCGATGGGGAAGGTCCAGATGGCGTCGTCCACTCGCACTTGACGCTCGGCGAGGTCCACGGTGATCTGCTTGTCCGGTTCACTGTCGGCCATATCCCAGAGCGCCTCGACGGCCTTCTGGTCGAGCTGCACCGGCAGCAGACCCTCCTTGAGGGCGTTACCCCGGAAGATGTCGCCGAAGCGGGGCGCGATGACGGCCTTGAAGCCCCAGTCCCGCAGGGCCCAGACGGCGTGCTGGCGCGAGGAGCCCGTACCGAAGTTGGGGCCGGCGACCAGGATCGTCGCGCCCGCGTGCGCGGGGTTGTTGAGCACGAAGGCGGGGTCGTCGCGCCAGGCGCTGAACAGCCCGTCCTCGAAGCCGGTACGGGTGACCCGCTTCAGGTACACGGCCGGGATGATCTGGTCGGTATCCACATCGGAGCGCCGCAGCGGCATGACAGTGCCGGTGTGGGTGGTGAACTTGTCCATGGTTGAGGCTCCTGCTCAGAGGTCTGCCGGGGCGGCGAGCCGGCCGACCACGGCGGTGGCGGCGGCGACCTGCGGCGAGACCAGATGGGTACGCCCACCGCGGCCCTGCCGGCCCTCGAAGTTGCGGTTGGACGTGGAGGCGGCGCGCTGGCCGGGGCTGAGCGTGTCCGGGTTCATGCCCAGGCACATGGAGCACCCGGCGAACCGCCACTCGGCGCCCGCCTCGGTGAAGACCCTGTCCAGGCCCTCGGCCTCGGCTGCCTCGCGGACCTGGTAGGACCCCGGGACGACCATCATGCGTACGCCCTCGTGCACCCGGTGGCCGCGCAGCACCTCGGCGGCGGCGCGCAGATCCTCGAGGCGCCCGTTGGTGCATGAGCCGACGAAGACCACGTCGACTGCGACATCCTTGAGGGGCGTGCCGGCCTCGAGGCCCATGTATTCCAGGGCCCGGCGGGCGGCGTTGCGCTCCGACTCCTCGACGAACTCCTCGGGGTCGGGCACCACGGCGTTCAACGGGGCGCCCTGACCCGGGTTGGTGCCCCAGGTGACGAACGGGTGGATCGTGGAGGCGTCGATGTGGATCACGGTGTCGTACTCGGCGCCCTCGTCGGAGGGGAGCGTGCGCCAGTACTCGACCGCGGCGTCCCAGTCGGCGCCCTGCGGCGCGTGCTCGCGGCCCCGCAGGTACGCGAAGGTGGTCTCGTCCGGCGCGATCATGCCGGCCTTGGCGCCCCACTCGATCGACATGTTGCAGATGGTCATCCGGCCCTCCATGGAGAGCCCGCGGATGGCCTCGCCGCGGTACTCCACGATGTGGCCATTGCCGCCGCCGGTGCCGGTCTGGGTGATGAGCGCGAGGATCAGGTCCTTGGCCGACGCGTCGGGGTGCAGCTCCCCGTCGACCACGACCGCCATCGTCTTCGGCTTGGCCTGCGGCAGCGTCTGGGTGGCGAGCACGTGCTCGACCTCGCTGGTGCCGATGCCGAAGGCCAGCGCGCCGAACGCGCCGTGCGTCGCGGTGTGCGAGTCACCGCAGACGATCGTGGTGCCGGGCTGGGTGAGACCGAGCTGCGGGCCGATCACGTGCACGATGCCCTGCTCGACGTTGCCGAGCGAGCGGATCTGCACGCCGAACTCGGCGCAGTTCTTGCGCAGGGTCTCGATCTGCGTACGCGAAACGGTGTCGAGGATCGTCATCAGGTCGCCGCGGCGGGTGTTGAACGCCGGGTCGGCGTACCCGGTCGGGGTGTTGTGATCCTCGGTCGCGAGCGTGAGATCGGTGCGCCGGACCGTGCGGCCCGCCAGTCGCAGGCCGTCGAAGGCCTGCGGGCTGGTCACCTCGTGCAGCAGGTGCAGGTCGATGTAGAGCAGATCAGGCTCACCCTCGGCAGCACGCACGACATGGTCGTCCCAGACCTTCTCGGCCAGGGTCCTCGGCTTCGGAGTGACTCCCACCATCTGGACATCCTAAATTCTGGGAGGTATGTTTCGGCTTGTGGGACACAGTATGAGCGGTGTCGGCGTTCTCGACAAGGCGGTGGTCATCCTCGCGGCCTGTGTCGACGGCGCCAGCCTTGCCGAATTGGTCGACCGGACGAAGCTGCCGCGGGCGACCGCGCACCGGCTGGCACAGGCCTTGGAGATCCACCGGATGCTGGTCCGGGACACCCAGGGCCGCTGGCGCCCCGGGCCGCGCCTGGGTGAGCTCGCCAACGCGGCGCCCGACGTGCTGCTGACGGCTGCGGAGCCGCTGCTGTCGGCGCTGCGCGACGCGACCGGCGAGAGCGCGCAGCTCTATCTGCGCCGGGCGGACGAACGGATCTGCGTGGCCGCGGCGGAGCGCGCGAGCGGCCTGCGCGACACCGTGCCGGTGGGCTCGGTGCTGCCGATGGTGGCGGGTTCCGCGGCGCAGATCCTGCTCGCCTGGGAGCCGCCGGAGGCCGTGATGCCGCTGCTGCCGCGCTGCAAGTTCACCGGCCGGACCCTCGCAGAGGTGCGCCGGCGCGGGTGGGCGCAGAGCGTCGCCGAGCGCGAGCCGGGTGTGGCAAGCGTCTCGGCACCGATCCGCGACCGCACCGGGCGGGTCATCGCCTCCATCTCGATAAGCGGTCCGATCGAGCGGCTGGGCCGCCGGCCCGGCGAGCGCCACGCGATGGCCGTCGTCCGCGCGGGACAGCGCCTCAGCGGCCTCTGACCGCACCGCGGCCACCAGGCCTCACGGGGTCCAGACGGCGTTGTCGTGCGCGAAGACCACCCGGGCCGGGTCGAAGCTCAGCAGCCGGTCCATCCAGGCGGGCGGAAACGGCAGCGGCGGCCCCGCCCCGTCGCGCCCGGCCCGGCCGGCGAGCACGTCGCCCGTGAAGCCGGCCGCGTGGTCGTGGCTCTGCCCCGCGACTATCACCGTGCCGTCGCGGCGGCGCACGACCAGGGACTGGTGGCCGGCCGTGTGGCCCGGCGTGGGCACGATCACCACCCCGGGCAGGATCTCGGCCTCGCCGTCCAGCTCCACGTAGACCGCGCCCGGGCTGTCGATCAGCCGGGGCAGGGTGTGGTCCGCCACGGTGCGTGCCGCGTCCAGCTCGATCCGCTGCGTGTAGATCGGCCGGCTCGGCAGGCCGGGGTTGCCGCCGGCGTGGTCGAAGTGCAGGTGGCAGTTGACCACGTGCCGCACGTCACGCGCCGCGGCTCCGGCGGCGGCCAGCGCCGCGGCCACCGGGACCCGGTGCGGACGGTAGTGGGCGTCCACGTCCGGGTCCGCGCCCATGCCGGTGTCGACCAGCAGCAGGCCGTCCGGATGCTCGACGAGATAGCCGAGGCAGGGCTCGACCCGGGGCACGCCGGTGCCGGTCTCGGCGGGCGGACGGATGAAGTAGCCGAAGTCGACCCTTCGCACACGGATGTCCGCCACCGGTAAACCAGAGCACACAAAAGCGGCCCGTGTCATCGACACGGGCCGCTTGCGTTTTGTAGCCCCGAAGGGATTCGAACCCTCGCTACCGCCTTGAGAGGGCGGCGTCCTAGGCCGCTAGACGACGGGGCCAGAACACGCTCAACTTCCGATCTTGCCTTGCTGCTGCCTTCGCTTTCGCTTGAGCAACGGTGCGGAACTCTATCAGAAGTCCAGCACCACCGGCCCTCGCGGGCACGGCAGCGCTGGGGTACCAGGACTCGAACCTAGACTAACTGGACCAGAACCAGTCGGGCTGCCAATTACCCCATACCCCATCGGTACGGCTTGCCGTACCGAGTGGAAACTCTACCTGAGCCCAAGGTGGCGACCAAATCGGGTCACCACGCGACGTTGAGTGACCTCGCGACTACTCAAACATGTCACTGTCCCGGGCCCACTCCGCGAACGTCGTGGCCGGCCGCCCGGTCAGTTCGGTCACCGTCGGCACCGCCGCCTGCGGGTGCCGGGACAGCTCGGCGAGGCCGTCGGCGTACCAGCGGGCGTACTCGCCCATGACCCCGGAGAGCTGGGCCACCAGGTCCTCGTGCGGCAGGTCGACGTAGGTGAGCTCGCGGCGCAGCACCGCGCCGAGCTGCTCGACCCGTTGCCGCCGGGTCAGCGACTCCGGGCCGGTCAGCTCGTACGAGCGGCCCTCGTGCCCGTCCTCGAGCAGGCAGCGGGCCGCGACCGCCGCGATGTCCCCCAACGCGATGGGCGCGTTCGCGGCCGAGCCGTAGCCGTCGCGGACCACGTCACCCGCCGCGATCTGCGCCGACCAGATCCTCGAGTTGGTCATGAATTCGCCCGGCTCCAGGTGCACGTAGGGCACCCCGCACTCCTCGACCCCGTCCTCGATCGCCTGCCAGTGGTCGCCCTTCGCGCCGGCCATGTCGACGATGCGCCGCACCCCGGCGGCCGCCGCCAGCCGGCAGGTCTGCGCGTTGGTCTCGATCAGCGGCGCCAGGTACATGCGGTCGACGCCCGCGAGGGCGGCGGGCAGGGTCCCGGGCCGGCCCAGGAAGCCCCGCACGACCTCGACCCCGTCCGGCAGCCCGGCCCGGCCGGGGTTGACGGTGAGCGCGCGGACGTCGTCGGCGCCGAGCGCGAGCAACTCGTCGACGACCAGCCGGCCCACCCCGCCGGTCGCGCCGGTAACGAGGATCTTCATGCCGTCCTCCAGTTATCGTAGGGGCTACGGAAACCCTTCTCGTAGGGTATACGAGATGACGGAGTTCAGCGGAACGACCGATCCCGACCGGATCCTGCCCCTGCTGTGGCGGCACCGGACGGCGCGCCCGGCCACCACCGGACGGCCGCCGCGGCTCAGCGTCGACGACGTGGTGGCGGCCGGCATCGCCATCGCCGACGCCGAGGGGCTGGCGGCGGCGTCGATGGCCCGGGTGGCAGCGCGGCTCGGGGTCGCGACCATGACGCTCTACACCTACGTGCCGTCCCGCAACGACCTGGTCGAGCTGATGGTCGACGACGTGCTCGGCGGCCGGCTGCTGCCCGGGCCCGGCGACGAGCGGCCCGGCACCTGGCGAGACCAGATCCTGCTGTACGCCGACCGCACGATCGCCATGTACCGCGCGCACCCCTGGCTGTCGCACGTCTCCCGGGTCCGCCCGCCGCTCGGCCCCGGCATGCTGCGCGAGAGCGAGTACGTGCTCTCCACGCTGGGCGCCGTGCCCGTCGAGCGGCGCAACACGGCGGCGGTGACCATCACCATGTTCGTGACGGCCGCGGCCCGGCACGAGGGCGAGAACGCCCAGCTGCGCCGGGACGGCGGCCAGTCCAACGACGCCTGGTGGGGTCAGCGCGGGCAGCTGTGGGAGCAGTGGTTCGACGTCGAGCAGCACCCCTCGATGACGCAGCTGTGGAACGCCGGCGGCTTCGACCGCGGGCCGGATCAGCAGGCCGCGGACGCGTTCGCCCACGGCCTGCGGCTCATCCTCGACGGGATCGAGCGGGAATCCGAGCCTCAGTCCAGCGACACGACCGGGTTGCGCAGCTCGCCGATGCCCTGAACGGTCACCGAGACGGTCTCGCCGGAGACGATCCGGCCCACCCCGGCCGGCGTGCCGGTCAGGATGATGTCGCCGGGCAGCAGCGTCATGACGTGCGACACGTAGGAGACCAGGGTCGGCACGTCGAAGACCATGTCCTTGGTCCGGCCGAGCTGGCGCATCTCCATCTGGTCCGGGTTGCGGCCCACCTCGCAGCGCACCTCGAGGTCGCTGACGTCGAGCTCGGTCTCGATCCACGGCCCGATCGGGCAGAACGAGTCGAAGCCCTTGGCCCGGGTCCACTGCGGGTCGCTGCGCTGCAGGTCCCGGGCGGTCACGTCGTTGCCGCAGGTGTAGCCGAAGATGGCCTTCTCCGCCCCGGCCCGGTCCACCCGGCGGGCGCCGGTCGCGCCGATCACGACGGCCAGCTCCGCCTCGTGCTCGACCTGCGTGGATTGCGGCGGGATCCGGATCGCGTCGTTCGGGCCGATCACCGAGGTGGACGGCTTGATGAAGATCAGCGGCTCCTTCGGCACCTCGTTGCCCAGCTCCGCGGCGTGCTCGGCGTAGTTGCGGCCGACGCCGATCACCTTGCTGGAGAAGATCGGCGCGAGCAGCCGGACGTCGGCGAGAGCCCACCGCTGACCCGTGAAGCGCACCTGCTCGAACGGGAGGCTGCCGATCTCGGCGACGGTCAGGCCCCTGGCGCCGGCCCCCGACTCACCCTCGACGACGCCGAAGGACACGCCACCGGCATGAACAAAACGAGCAAAACGCACGGAAAAAACCCCATCCATTGAGCGACGAACACGCAGGTTCGAGGCTACGCGCTGCGCAACGCCGGGCCCGTTCCCAGCCGCCGCACCGGCGCGGTGCGGCTCCGGGTGGCCGACATCACATATCCCGTACGCAGCCCCGGCGCGGAACGCCCCGCGGCGGCAACCGGACTCATTCGGGCGTTCCTCACCACAGACCACGCCGAGGCTCGATAGGAGTGGACTTGCTGGATACGCTGGTGCGATGCGGATCAGCGAAACCCACGCGCTGACCACCGTGCTGCCCTCGGTCGGCTGGATCCCGCTGGCCCGAGCCCACACCGAGCGCGCCGACGAGATGACAGCCGGCCACCGTGCCCGCAAGGCCAAGGGCGAGAAGCACGCCATAGAGGATTTCCTCTACGACTACTACGGCACCCGCCCGGCCCAGCTGCGCCGCTGGCACCCCGGCATCGGCACCGGCCTGGCCGCGGCGCCGATCGGCCTGGCCGAGCACTCGACCTGGAAGTGGTACAAGGCGCATCCCGACGGCGTGGTCACGCTGGACGTCGAGGCCTACATGCACGCCCGCGGCGAGAGCGTGCGCTACATACACGGCCTGCTCACGGCGACCGCGTCGCGGCCGGCGTTCTCGGGCTGCTTCGGCCTGCACGAGTGGGCGATGGTCTACCGCCAGCCGGAGCACCGGCACTCGCTGCCGCTGCGCCTCGGCCAGGCCGCGACGGACGAGGTGGTCGAGCAGCACCCGATCCGCTGCACCCACTTCGACGCGTTCCGCTTCTTCACCCCGGAGGCGGTCGGCCTCAACCGCCTGCAGCCGACCCGCGCCACCCAGGTCGACCTGGACCAGCCCGGCTGCCTGCACGCCGCGATGGACTGCCACAAGTGGGCGAGCAAGCTCGGCCCCGCCGTCCCCGGCGCGCTCGCGCTCGACTGCTTCGCCCTGGCCGGCGACATCCGCCTGCTGGACATGCAGGCCAGCCCCTACGACCTGTCCTCATACGGCCAGGAGCCGGTAAAGATCGAGACCGCCGAGGGCAAGGCCGAATACGTGACCCGGCAGCGCGAGTTCGCCCGCCGCGCGGCCGCGCTGCGCCACCGCCTCATCCGCGTCTGCGAAGAACTGCTCGGCCCCGCCCTGGCCGCCGAAAACCGCGAGGCCGTGGCCCCGCACAACATCTGATCCCGTACGACGAACTCCTGGACGTCCTCGTCCGGCGCTACCCGTGATCCACACCGACGCCCACCTCGCGACCACAATGGACTTACCGGAGTCCGGTCGCGTTCGGACCGGCGGGCAGGCCGCCGGCGGGCCGTCAGTCGGAGTCGGCGCGCCTGTTCTGCTTGGTCTTGCTGCGCCGCTTCTTGTCGGCGATCCGCCGCTCGACGGCGCCGCGCGACGGCCGGGTGGCCCGCCGGGCCCGGGGCGGCGCCGCGATGGCGCCGGCGACGATCCCGGCCAGGCGAGCGGCCGCGGCCTCCCGGTTGCGCAGCTGCGACCGGTGCTCGGAGGCGGTGACGGTGAGGACTCCGCTGACCAGCCGGTTGCCGAGCCGCTCGACCGCCCGGTCCCGCAGCGAGGCCGGCAGCATCTCCGACCCGGCCAGGTCCCAGGACAGCTCCACCCGCGAGTCGGTGGTGTTGACACCCTGACCGCCGGGTCCGCTGGAGCGCGAGAAGCGCCAGGAGAGCTCCGCGGCCGGAATTGTCAGCCGCTCGCTCACCTGCACGTCATCCGCCACGCCGCACAGCATCCCACTCGACCGGCCGCACCCGCCAGGCAGTTTGTGGATCAAGAAACGGCGACGGGGTCGCGGACGGCGGAGAGGGGCCTTCCGCGACGCCCTGCGCGGCACCGTCACGGCCGGGGATCCCAGCGCGGGCGGTGCGCCGTAACGACCTCCCTGGGTACCGATGGCGTCAAGAGTGGCCGAAAGCGCACCGAAGGAGCCTATCGACCAGCGAAGACGGGATACTGGGACGCGGCGCCGCCGATGGGCGGGTGCCGCAACAGGGAGGTTGTGTGTCTGCTCAGCCCGTACCGGTCGCCGAGACCGGCTATCCGTGGCCCATCGAAACCGCGCGCCTGGACAACGGGCTGCGCATCGTCGTCAGCGAGGACAACAGCGCGCCCGTGGTGTGCGTGAACCTCTGGTACGACGTCGGCTCACGGCACGAACCCGCCGGCCAGACCGGCTTCGCGCACCTCTTCGAGCATCTGATGTTCGAGGGTTCGCAGCACGTCGCCAAGACCGAGCACATGAAACTGGTGCAGGGCTCCGGCGGCTCCCTCAACGCGACCACCAACCCGGACCGGACCAACTACTTCCAGACGCTGCCGGTCGAACACCTCGAACTCGGGTTGTGGCTGGAGGCGGACCGGATGGGCGGCCTGGTCCCGGCGCTGACCCAGGAGACGCTGGACAACCAGCGCGAGGTGGTCAAGAACGAGCGCCGCCAGCGCTACGACAACGTCCCGTACGGCGACGCCTGGCTGCGGCTGCTGCCGCTGCTCTATCCGCCGGGGCACCCGTACCACCACGCGACGATCGGGTCGATGGAGGATCTGAACGCCGCGAGCCTGGACACCTTCAAGGCCTTCCACCAGCAGTATTACGCGCCGAACAACGCGGTGCTGACGGTCACCGGCGACGCCTCGCCGGCCGCGGTCTTCGCGCTCGCCGAGAAGTACTTCGGCGCGATCGAGGCGGTGCCCGACATCCCGCCGGCGCCGCGCGTCCACCTCGCCGGCCCGGCCGCCGAGCCGGTCTCCGAGACCGTGACCGGCAACGTTCCGGCGCCGCGGATCTACCTGTCGCATCGCACCCACCCGTTCGGCACGGCCGGGTACGACGCGATCACCGTGCTCGCCACCGTGCTGGGCAGCGGCCGCGGCAGCCGGCTCTACCAGCGGCTCGCCGACGGCGCCCGGATCGCCCAGCCCGACTACATCGGCGCGTACGGCGTCGATCTCGCGCACGCGCCGGCGCCGCTGATCGTCACCGCCACCGCCAAGGACGGCATCGACGCGGCGACGCTGACGGCCGGTGTCGCGGAGGTGCTGGACGGCATGGCCACCGAGCCGGTCACCGAGGCGGAGCTGGAGCGGGCCAAGGCCCTGCTCACCACGTCGTGGTGGCGGCAGATGTCCACTGTGGGTGGCCGCGCCGACACCCTCGGCCGCTATGCGACCCAGTTCGGCGACGCGGCCAGCGCCGCGTACCGGTTGCCGCAGTGGCTGGCCGTGACGGCGCAGGACGTCGCCGACGCCGCGCGCACGCTCAATCCGGAGTCCCGGGTGACCCTGACCTACCTGCCCGAGGAAGGAACCGAAGCATGAGCCTCGTTGCCACGCGACCCGGCGCGGGCCAGCCGCGGCCCTACACCTTCCCGGCCGTCCAGCGGGTCTCGGTGGCCGGCGGTGAGGTCGTCGCCGCGCACATGCCGGGCCAGTACCTGGCCACCGCCGCGCTGCTGCTCGACGCCGGCGGCGCCCGCGAGACCGAGGGCCGGGAGGGCACCGCGACCGTGCTCGCCAAGTGCCTGGAGGAGGGCACCTCGGCCCGGGACTCGGCGGCGTTCGCGCTGGCCCTCGAGGGCCTGGGCGCCGAGCTGTCCACCTCGGTCGACTGGGACGCGTTCCGCGTCGGTGTCTCCGTACCGGCGGGCCTGCTGCCGCGGGCCGTCGCCCTGCTGGCGGAGGCGGCACGGACCCCGCGCCTGGATCCGGCCGATGTCGCGCGGGTGCGCGACGACGAGGTGACCGCGCTGCGGATGGACTGGGCGCAGCCCGGCCCGCGCGCGGACGCCGCACTGCGGATGGATCTCTTCGGCACCGGCGAGCGGTACGGCCGCCCCCTGCACGGCGACCCCGCGTCGGTGGCCGCCGTGACCGCCGAGGACGTGGTCGCGTTCCACGAGTCCTGGTTCAGGCGGGCCGGTGTGCTGCTGGTCGCCGGCGACCTCGAGCGGCTCGACCTGGCGGAGCTCGGTGCGCTCGCGTTCGCGGGCACGTCCGGCCCGGCGCTGACGCCGGCGCCGCCGCTGGCCGTCTCGGTGGGGACCAGCCGCCGGGTGCTGCTTGTCGACCGGCCCGGCTCGGTGCAGTCGACGCTGCGCCTCGGGCACCGCGCCCCGGAGCGGGCGCACCCGCAGTACGTGCCGCTGACCCTGGCGGCGACGGTGCTCGGCGGGGCGTTCACCTCCCGGCTCAACCACTTGATCCGCGAGGTGAAGGGCTACACGTACGGCATCCGCGCCGACTTCGCGATGACCCGGCGGTTCGGCCGGTTCGGCGTCAGCACCTCGGTGCAGACGGCGGTGACCGCGCCGGCGCTCGTCGACACGATCGGCGAGATCACCCGGACCTGGCAGGACGGCGTCACCGAGGAGGAGCTGGCGGTGGCCCGGACGTGGCGGGCCGGACAGCTCACGGTCGACATGCAGACGCCGGGCGCGATCGCCAGTTCGCTCGCCACGCTGGTGGTGCACGGCCTGCCCGACGACTACTACGCGACGCTGCGGCAGGGCCTGCTCGACGCGACGGTCGCCGACGTCTCGTCCGCCGCGCAGGCGCACCTGCACCCGGACGGGCTGACCCTGGTCGTCGAGGGCGACTCGGCGCTGATCCGCGACGAGCTCGCGGCGGCCGGCATCGGCGAGATCGTTTCCGCGGAGGTCTGAGACAGGCGGGCCGTCATCCACATTGATGGCGGCCCGCGTATTGCCACGGGGTGTCCGGCGGGTTTCAATGGCGCCGACGCCCTCCCGTGAGAGCGCTCTCGCACCAGCGTTGGAGCCCCCGACATGCCCACCAACTACTCGGCCGTTTCGGTGCCGTCCTCCCGGCGCCGGCTGCCGGCGCTGCCCGCCGCGGCCCCGGCGGCCGCCACCGGCGCCGCGCCCCTGCTCGCCCCGCAGGCCGCGTCCGCCGGCACCTGCCAGCCCCGGCACGTGGTGGACCGCGCGCTGGCCGGTCCGGTCGGCCGCGCCTACCACTACCTGGACGTGGTGCAGGACGCGTACGTCAAGGGCGGCGAGCCGCGGCTGCTGCAGAGCTACAACAACGAGAGCGAGTTGATGACGACCGCGTTCGTCTACGACAACGCGCTCGCGACCCTGGCCTACCTGGCCAACCCGACCGTTGCGAACGTGCGCCGGGCCCGGCTCATCGGCGACGCCCTGCTCTGGGCGCAGGCCAACGACGAGACCCACGCCGACGGGCGGGTACGGCAGGCGTACGCGGCGGGCCCGATGCTCTTCTACGGCGGCGGGCCCTGCTTCCCCGGGCTCCGGCGCGCCGACGGCAAGGCGGCGTTCCTGGCGCCGTTCGGCTTCGGCGGCTCCTCGACCGGCGACATGGCGTGGGTGGCCCTCGCGCTGGCGCAGTTGTACGTCGACACCCGGATCGCCAAGTACCTCGACGGCGCGGTGGCGCTCGGCCACTGGATCGCCGAGCGGGAGTCGCCGTACCGCCACGGCGGCTACCACGGCGGCCTGCAGGGCGACGGCGAGACCGCGCAGAACTGGGCGTCGACAGAGCACAACATCGACGCGTACGGGCTCTTCGCGCTCCTGGCCAAGCTGACCAGGGACCGGCACTGGACCGCCCGGGCCGCGGTCGCGGACAACTTCGTGCGGGCCATGTGGAACCGGGCCGACGGGCACCTCTGGACCGGCACGCTCGGCGGCGAGGGCGAGGACCCGAACCTGATCAACGTCGGCAACGTTCCGGAGGACGTGCAGAGCTGGGCGCTGCTGAGCATCGGCGACGGTCATCACGGCGAGGCCGTCGACTGGGTCACCGGCAACCTGTGCAACACCGACGGGACCGTCTCCGGCGTGACCTACAGCAGCCAGGCCCGGCTCATCACCGGCAACGTCTCCGGCAGCACGATCCCGAACAACCGCGACGCCGTCTGGCTGGAGGGCAACGGGCACACCGCCCTGGCGCTGCTCAGGCGCGCCGGGCGCGGCGACGCGGCGCTGGCCAAGCGGCTGCTGACGCAGACCGCGATCGCGCAGCAGAACCTCGGCGCCGGGCAGACGGTGGGCCTGACCGCCGACGCCGACGGCGGCCGGCTCTCCAACCCGGCCGAGGGCGGCACCTGGACCGGCACGCCGCTGCCGGAACGCTCCGGCATCGTGGCGGCCACCGGAGCGCTGGACACCGGCTTCGCCTTCGGCTACTTCGCGCGCCAGCACGTCGGCGCGACCTCCTGGTTCCTGATGGCGGCGCAGAACTTCAACCCGTTCCTGTGACGTGCCTCTTGATCGCTCGGTAAGGGTGGCATCCGCCGGATAGCGTCGCCGCCATGACGATCACCACCGACGCGCCCGTGACGCAACCGGTCCGGCGCCGGGTCCGGCGGGTCGCCTGGCTTGTCCTGCTCTGGCTGCTCGTGCTGCCCGGCACGATCTGGTCGCTGCTGCGGCTCGGCGGCCTGGAGCGGGGCCTGATGGTGCAGCTCTTCGCCTTCACCCCGTACGTCGCGGCGTGGTCGGTGGTGCCGGTGATCGCGGCGCTCGCCACCCGGCGCTGGCTGGCCGGGGCGGTCGCGGCGGTGACGCTGGCGCTGTTCGCGGTGGTGATGCTGCCCCGGGCGCTCGCCGACGGCGACCGCGGCCCGCGGGACGGTGTGACGCTGCACGTGATGACGTCGAACATGCTCTTCGGCAACGCCGACCCGGCGGAGATCGTCCGGCTGGTCCGCGCCAACGACGTGTCGGTGCTGGCGCTGCAGGAGTTCAGCCCGGGCGGGCAGACCCGGCTGGCGCAGGCCGGGCTGGGCGAGTTGCTGCCCTATTCGTCGCTGGGCGCGGAGTACGGCGCGAGCGGCTCCGGCCTCTACTCCCGCTTCCCGATCACCAACCCGGGCGTGCGGCGCAACGGCGGCGGCTTCAACCAGGCGTACGGGACCGTCCAGCCGCCCGGGGCGGGCGCGGTCGTGGTGGAGTCGGCGCATCCGCTGGCCCCGTACTCGATCGAGATCCTGGGCGACTGGCGCGACGACCTGAACGCCGAGCCGCGCGCCGACCCGGCGGGCCTGCCCCGGATCCTGCTCGGCGACTTCAACTCGACGCTCGACCACGCGCCGCTGCGCGACCTGATCGGCAGCGGCTACCGCGACGCCGCGGACGCGGCCGGCGCGGGCCTGGCCGGCACCTGGGGGCCGTACGACGGCGGTCCGCTGCCCCCGGTGACGATCGACCACGTCCTGGCCGACGAGCGCCTCGGCGTCGGCGCGGTGAGCGTGCACGAGATCCCGGGCAGCGACCACCGCGCGACCGTCGCGGAGCTGCGGATCCCGGCCGCCTGACCCCGCGCGCCGGGC
>NZ_JBEZXZ010000118.1:0-27937 GCF_040638275.1 Actinoplanes sp. NPDC026623
CGGGCAAGGGCTTCGCGGTCGTCGCCGGCGAGGTCAAGGACCTCGCGCAGGAGACGGCGAGGGCGACCGAGGACATCTCCCGCCGGGTCGAGACGATCCAGGCGGACACGTCCGGCGCGGTGGCGGCGATCGGCGAGATCACGCACATCATCCAGCAGATCAACGACTACCAGGTCACCATCGCCTCGGCGGTCGAGGAGCAGACCGCGACCACGGCCGAGATGAGCCGCAGCATCGGCGAGGCGGCCAACGGCAGCTCGACGATCGCCGCGAACATCAACGGCGTGGCCCAGTCCGCCGAGCAGACCAGCGGCACGCTGGCCGAGGCGGACGACGCGATGAGCCGGCTGGGCCGGGTGGCCGACGAACTCCGGGCGGTCGCGGAACGCTTCCGGGTCTGAGGGGCGGGGCATGCCCGAAATGTGTGGTGCCGGGGCCGCCGACCTGGGCAAGCGATCGCGCGGCGCGGGCGTCGCCGGTATGCTGTTCGGCGGGCCGTGACTGGCGCGTTCGGATGGGCCAACCATCGTGGAGCGGCCCCGTCCCGTGGTGACCGGTCCGCTGGGCGACCTGCCGTGCGCCTGGGCCTCTTCACCTGTGATAGGGAGGTCCGATGTCTGCACTGAACGCCGAGTCGACCGCATTCCGTTCCGCTCTCGAAGCGGTCCGCGCCGTCGAGCCACGCATCGCCGACGCGATCGCCAAGGAGCTCACGGACCAGCGCGAGTCGCTCAAGCTGATCGCTTCCGAAAACTACGCGTCACCCGCCGTGCTGCTCGCCATGGGCAACTGGCTCAGCGACAAGTACGCGGAGGGCACCATCGGCCGCCGGTTCTACGCCGGCTGCCAGAACGTCGACACCGTCGAGGCCGTCGCCGTCGAGCACGCCAAGGCCCTGTTCGACGCGCCCTACGCGTACGTGCAGCCGCACTCCGGCATCGACGCCAACCTGGTCGCGTACTGGGCGATCCTGGCCGACCGGGTCGAGGCGCCGGCGCTGGCCAAGGTGCAGAAGCGCAACGTCAACGACATGACCGACGCCGAGTGGGCCGAGCTTCGCGCCGCGTTCGGCAACCAGCGCATGCTCGGCATGTCGCTCGACGCCGGCGGCCACCTCACCCACGGCTTCCGGCCGAACATCTCCGGCAAGATGTTCGACCAGCGCAGCTACGGCGTCGACCCGGCAACCGGCCAGATCGACTACGCGGCGCTGCGTGCGACGGCCAAGGAGTTCCGGCCGCTGGTCATCGTCGGCGGCTACTCGGCGTACCCCCGCAAGGTGAACTTCCGCATCATGCGGGAGATCGCCGACGAGGTCGGCGCGACCTTCATGGTCGACATGGCGCACTTCGCGGGCCTGGTCGCCGGCAAGGTCTTCACCGGCGACTTCGACCCGATCCAGAACGCGCACATCGTCACCACGACGACGCACAAGAGCCTGCGCGGCCCCCGTGGCGGCGCGGTCTTCTGCCAGCCGGAGCTCTCCGCCCAGGTCGACCGCGGCTGCCCGATGGTGCTGGGCGGCCCGCTCTCGCACGTGATGGCCGCCAAGGCGATCGCGTTCGCCGAGGCCCGCCGCCCCGAGTTCGCCGACTACGCGCAGCGCATCGTCGACAACTCCCAGGCGCTCGCGGCCGGCCTGACCAGCCGCGGCGCCACGGTCGTCAGCGGCGGCACCGACAACCACCTGGTGCTGATCGACGTCGACAAGTACGGCCTGACCGGCCGCCAGGCGGAGCAGGCGCTGCTCGACTCGGGCATCGTCACGAACCGCAACTCGATCCCGCAGGACCCGAACGGCGCCTGGTACACCTCCGGCATCCGCATCGGCACGCCGGCGCTGACCACCCGCGGCCTCGGCACGGCGGAGATGGATCAGATCGCCGAGCTCATGCACACGGTCCTGACCCTCACGCAGCCCGGCGCGTCGAAGGCGAAGTTCGACCTGGACGCCGCGGTGTCCGACCGGGTCGCCAAGCAGGCCACCGAGCTTCTCGCCGACTTCCCGCTCTACCCGACGGTCGACCTGGGCTGACCGCGAACCGCTCATTACGCCGCGTACCCGGCCGCCACCGGGTGCGCGGCGTAATGCTTTCCCGGCCCGGGAAGCGCTTCCCCACTATTCTGCCCTGCCGTCCGATCTGCGGGCGATGGCGGTATTGCGCGTCTTGCAGATACGAGCCCATTCGGGCATGTCGATTTCTGGTTCGACAATCGTTATCGACCCGGGTGAATCCCGTCGCGGTCGCCCGATGGGCGGCCCGGGCGGTCACCGCCCGTCCCGCACCCCTCGACCGTTCCGTCGGCCCTCGTCGCAGCTCAGCGCCCGGACGGAGGGTTGTCTGTCGACATTGGTCACCAAGAGTCAGGCAATCGTCGCTGCCGATGGAGGGGCCGGGTGTCGTCGCGCCGGGCGGGCCGCCGGGCGAGCGGCACCGATTCATCGCCGCTTAACTTT
This sequence comes from Actinoplanes sp. NPDC026623, assembly GCF_040638275.1. Classification (NCBI taxonomy): domain Bacteria; kingdom Bacillati; phylum Actinomycetota; class Actinomycetes; order Micromonosporales; family Micromonosporaceae; genus Actinoplanes; species Actinoplanes sp. NPDC026623. The sequence continues at coordinate 2,459 of NZ_JBEZXZ010000118.1, forward strand.
TGGACTCTCCTTTGACACATCGGCGTAACGAACTTAGCGTCCAGAAGCCGGGGGAGCGCTCTCTGCGAACGCCTCCCCGTCATCCCCAACCGGGAGCTTTCCCCGGCTCCCGCCCGGACGCGCATCCCCCGCGCCCGTACCGCCGTGTCTAGGAGATGCAATGGTCATCCCTGATCCCTCAACCGTCGCCGAGAGACGAACCCGCAGCCGGTGGCGCTTCGCCGCCACCGGGGCCCTGGTCGCCGCGGTCGTCGCGGGCTTCGGTGCGGTCACCGCGCTGAGCGCCTCGGCCGCCGAGACGCTGCTGTCGCAGGGCAAGCCGGCCACCACCTCGTCGTCGGAGAACCCCGGCGTGTTCCCGGCCTCCGCCGCGGTCGACGGCGACGCGGGCACCCGCTGGTCGTCGGCGTTCGCCGACCCGCAGTGGCTGCAGGTCGACCTGGGCGCCAGTTCGGCGATCACCCGGGTCGAGCTCAACTGGGAGGCGGCGTTCGCCAAGACCTTCCGGATCCAGACCTCCGCCGACGGCGGCACCTGGTCCGACGCCACCGCGGCCACCGCGGGCGTCGCCGGGGTGCAGAGCCTCGCGGTCTCGGCCACCGCCCGCTACGTCCGGATGTACGGCACCGAGCGCGCCACCCAGTACGGGTACTCACTCTGGGAGTTCAAGATCTTCGGCGGCACGACGACGACCCCGACGACGCCGCCGACGACCGGCCCGACCGTGCCCGGCGGCGGCAGCCTCGGCGCGAACGTGATCGTCTTCGACCCGTCGATGTCGAGCGCCTCGATCCAGAGTCAGGCCGACACGATCTTCCGGCAGCAGGAGTCGAACCAGTTCGGCCTGCAGCGCTACGTGCTCGCGTTCAAGCCGGGCACCTACAACGGCCTGAACATCCAGGTCGGCTTCTACACCTCGGTGCTCGGCCTCGGCCAGAACCCGCAGGACACCCGGATCAACGGCGACATCACCGTCGACGCCGGCTGGTTCCAGGGCAACGCGACCCAGAACTTCTGGCGCTCGGTCGAGAACCTCTCGGTGTACCCGGTCTCCGGTGCCAACCGCTGGGCCGTCTCGCAGGCCGCGCCGTTCCGCCGGATGGACATCCACGGCAACCTCAACCTCGCCCCGGACGGCTACGGCTGGGCGTCCGGCGGCTACATCGCCGACTCCCGGATCAGCGGCTCCGAGCAGCAGTACTCGCAGCAGCAGTGGTTCACCCGCAACAGCACCATCGGCTCGAGCCTGAACGCGGTGTGGAACCAGGCGTTCGTCGGTGTGCAGGGCGCGCCGGCGACGAGCTTCCCGAACCCGCCGTACACCACGATCGGCACCGCGCCGGTCATCCGGGAGAAGCCGTACCTGTACCAGGCCGGCGGCGCGTACCAGGTGTTCGTCCCCAACCTGCAGACCAACGCCGCCGGGGTGACCTGGGCGAACGGCAACACCCCGGGCACCGCGATCCCGCTCACGCAGTTCTACGTCGCCAAGCCCGGCGACAGCGCCGCGACGATCAACAGCGCCCTCGCGCAGGGCCTCAACCTGCTCTTCCAGCCGGGCGTCTACCACGTCAACCAGACGATCAACGTGACCCGGGCGAACACCGTGGTGCTCGGCCTCGGCTACGCCACGATCATCCCGGACGGCGGCGTCACGCCGATGCAGGTGTCCGACGTGGACGGCGTGAAGATCGCCGGCCTGCTCTTCGACGCGGGCACGACCAACTCGGCGAACCTGCTGGTGATCGGCCCGAACGGCTCCTCGGCCAGCCACGCCGGCAACCCGACGACCGTGCAGGACGTGTTCTTCCGGATCGGCGGATCGATCGCCGGCAAGGCCACCAACAGCCTGCTGGTGAACAGCAACAACACGATCATCGACCACATCTGGGCCTGGCGCGCCGACCACGGCAACGCCGGCACCTACGGCTGGACGGTCAACACCGCGGACAGCGGCCTGATCGTCAACGGTCAGAACGTGACCGCGTACGGCCTGTTCGTCGAGCACTACCAGAAGTACGAGGTGCAGTGGAACGGCAACGGGGGCCGCACCTACTTCCTGCAGAACGAGCAGCCGTACGACCCGCCGAACAACGCCACCTGGCGCTCCGGCGCCAACGGGTACGCGGCGTACAAGGTCGCCGACAACGTGACCAGCCACGAGGCCTGGGCGATGGGCAGCTACTGCTACTTCAACATCAACCCGCAGGTGCACTCGGACCGCGGCTTCGAGGTCCCGGTCAACTCCGGGGTGAAGCTGCACAGCATCTTCACCGTCTCGCTGGGTGGCCAAGGGGTCATCGACCACGTCGTCAACAACACCGGCGGCGCGGCACAGGGCACGGACACCGTGCCGGTCAACATCGTCAACTTCCCGTAGCCCGTACCTGAGGGCGCAGCTCACCGGAGCCGCGCGGGATCAGCGTCGTCGCGATGCTGATCTCGCGCGGCTCCGCCGTTTCCCCGTCGATGCGCTCGAGGAGCGCCCGGGCCGCCGCGCGGCCCATCTCGGCCGGGTCCTGGGCGATCACCGTGACCGCGGGTTCGAGCAGGTCGGCCAGGGGGAAGTCGTCGAAGCCGACGAGGGCCGCGTCGCGGTGCCGGTCGAGCAGGCGCAGCGCCCGCACCGCGCCGATGGTGATCAGGTTGCGGCCGGTGAACAGGGCGGTCGGCGGCCGCGGCCGCCGGAAGAGATTCCGGGTGACGGCCTCCGCGGCCTGCGAACCGCGTAGCCCGTCGATCATGAAGGGGCGCAGTCCGGCGGCGTCGACCGCGGAGAGGTAGCCACGGCGGCGCTCGCCGGTCGTCGCGGCGTCGGCCCGGCCCCCGAGGAACGCGATGCGGCGATGCCCGTACGCGATCAGGTGCCGGACCGCGCGCACCGCCCCGGCGGCGTCGCGGGCCAGCACGCAGTCACCCGCGAATCCGGTGGCCGGCCGCTGCACGAAGACGACCGGGACGTCCGGCGGCAGGTCCGCGGCGAGATAACCCTGGTCCGGGCCGGCCGGCGCGAGGATCAGGCCGTCGGCGTGCCGTCGCGCGAAGGCCCGGACCAGGTCGCGTTCGCGGTCGGGGTCCTCGTCGAGGCTGCCGGCCAGCACGTGCACGCCGCGCGCCCGGGCCTCGTCCTCGACCGCCCGGTGCAGGGCCGCGGAGAACGGGTTGCCGACGTCCTCGACCAGCAGCCCGATGGTCCCGGTGCGCCGGTCCTTGCGGCGCAGCATGCTCGCGCCGAGGTGGCGGCGGTAGTTCAGCGAGCCGATCGCGGCGCGGACCCGGGCGGCCAGGGCGGGGTCCACGGTGAGCTCGCCGTTCACGACCCGGGAGACGGTCTTGAGGCTGACGCCCGCGGCCCGGGCGACGTCGTTCATGGTGGGCCGGCGGTGCGTCATGATCCCCCCTGGCATTGATCGATATGAATGACGATCACGGAATGCAACGTCATGGAAACTAATTGTTGACACTCGATGCGCCGAGTCGTCTACTGCAAGACAACGTTGTCTCACGATTTTGCTAAATCGATTTGGAGGGGACATGCGCCAATCAACGCTGATCAAGCGCGGGCGCCTCGGGCCCGCGCTGGTCGCGGTGGCCGTGGTTCTCGGCACCGCGGCCTGCGGCGGTGACGACGCCGGTGGCCAAGCGATCGTCGGGCTGATCACCAAGACGGACACGAACCCCTTCTTCGTCAAGATGAAGGAGGGCGCGCAGCAGGCCGCGGACGCGGCCGGACTGAAGCTGCAGACCTTCGCCGGCAAGCAGGACGGCGACAACGAGGCGCAGGTGCAGGCGATCGAGAGCCTGATCTCCGCCGGCGCCCGGGGCTTCCTGATCACCCCGAGCGACTCGAAGGCGATCGTCCCGGCGATCGACAAGGCCAAGCAGCAGGGCATGCTCGTCATCGCCCTGGACACCCCGACCGACCCGGCCGACGCCGCCGACGCGACCTTCGCCACCGACAACTACCAGGCGGGCAAGCTCATCGGGCAGTGGGCCAAGGCGAAGTTCGCCGCCGGCGGCAAGCAGGCGAAGATCGCCATGCTCGACCTCAACGCCAACGGGGTCTCCGTCGACGTCAAGCGCGACCAGGGCTTCCTGGACGGCTTCGGCATCCCGGTCGGCGACCCCAACAAGATCGGCGACGAGAACGACCCGCGGATCTCCGGCCACGACGTGACCGACGGCGCCGAGGACGGCGGCCGCACGGCGATGGAGAACCTGCTGCAGAAGGACCCGTCGATCAACCTCGTCTACACGATCAACGAGCCCGCGGCGGCCGGCGCCTACCAGGCGATCAAGGCCGCCGGCAAGGACAAGGCCGTCACCATCGTCTCGATCGACGGCGGCTGCCCCGGCGTCGACAACGTCAAGGCCGGCGTGATCGGCGCGACCTCCATGCAGTTCCCGCTCAAGATGGCGTCGCTCGGCATCGAGGCGCTCGACAAGTTCATCGACGACGGCACCAAGCCGCAGGCGACCGCCGGCAAGGACTTCGTGGACACCGGTGTCACGCTGATCACCGACCAGGCACAGTCCGGGCTCGCGTCCGAGGACTCGGCCTGGGGCAAACAGAACTGCTGGGGCTGACGATGACCACCGTCGCGAAGCCGCCACCCCGGCCGCAGGACTTCGAGGTCCGGCACAACGACTCGCTCGGGCTGCGCCTGCAGCACCTGCTGCACGGCAACCCGACGCTCGGCCCGCTGGCCGTGCTGATCGTCGCGATCGTCGCCTTCTCGATCGCCAACCAGCGCTTCTTCTCGGCGCCCAACCTGTCCCTGGTGCTCGCACAGGTCACCGTCATCGCGGTGCTCGCGCTGGGCCAGACGCTCATCATCCTGACCGCCGGCATCGACCTCTCGGTCGGCGCGATCGCCGTCTTCTCGTCGATCCTGATGGCGAACTTCGCCACCAAGCTCGGCATGCCCGGCCTGCTGGCGCTGCTGCTCGGCCTCGTCTGCGGCACGGCGATGGGCGCGCTCAACGGCTTCCTGGTCACCAAGATCAAGCTGCCGCCGTTCATCGTCACGCTGGGCACGCTGAGCATCTTCTTCTCGCTGAACTCGGTGGTCTCCAAGAGCGAGACCATCCGCGGCTCGGACATGCCGGACATCCTCACGTGGACCGGCACGACGATCCCGATCGGCGGCTTCCGGCTCACCTACGGCTCGATCATCATGCTGCTGCTGTTCGCGGTCTTCTTCTACGCCCTCGGCTCGACGGCCTGGGGCAAGCACGTCTACGCGACCGGCGACGACCTCGAGGCGGCCCGGCTGGCGGGCATCAGGACCAACCGGGTGCTGTTCTCGGTCTACACCGTGGCCGGCCTGCTCTACGCGGTCGGCGCGTGGATCCTCATCGGCCGGCTGGCATCCGCCAGCCCCAACGTCGGCGTCGACTACAACCTCGACTCGATCACCGCGGTCGTGCTCGGCGGGACCAGCCTCTTCGGCGGTCGCGGCGGCGTGCTCGGCACCCTGATCGGCGCGCTGATCGTCGGCGTGTTCCGCAACGGCCTGCAGCTCGCGGGCGTCGAGGTCGTCTGGCAGGGCTTCGCGATCGGCCTGTTGGTCCTGGTGGCGGTCTCGCTGGACCAGTGGATCAGGAAGGTGAAAACGTGACGACGGCGGTGTTGGAAGCGCGGGGCATCACCAAGCGGTACGGCCGGGTCACCGCCATCGAGAACAGCGACCTGGAGTTGTATCCGGGCGAGATCCTCGCGGTGATCGGCGACAACGGCGCCGGGAAGTCGAGCCTGATCAAGGCACTCTCGGGCGCCCTGATCCCGGACAGCGGCGAGATCTACCTGGACGGCAGGCGGGTCCAGTTCCGTAATCCGATGGACGCCCGCTCGGCCGGGATCGAGACGGTCTACCAGACCCTCGCGGTGGCGCCGGGCCTGGACATCGCCGACAACCTGTTCCTCGGCCGGGAGGAACGCAAGCCGGGCGTGCTCGGCTCGGTGTTCCGCCTGCTGGACAAGCGGCACATGCGCGCGGAGGCGAGACGCCACATGAACGAGCTCGGCGTGGCGACCCTGCAGAACATCGGCCAGGCCGTGGAGTCGCTCTCCGGGGGCCAGCGCCAGGCGGTCGCGGTGGCCCGCTCCGCGGCGTTCGGCAGCAAGGTGGTGATCCTCGACGAGCCGACGGCGGCGCTGGGTGTCAAGGAGGGCAACCGGGTACTGCAGCTGATCCGCGACGTGCGCGACCGGGGCCTGCCGGTGATCCTGATCAGCCACAACATGCCGCACGTCTTCGAGGTGGCCGACCGGATCCACATCCAGCGCCTGGGCCGCCGGGCCACGGTGATCACCCCGGAGAGCCACTCGATGTCCGAGGCGGTGGCCATCATGACGGGCGCGACCGAGCCGCCACCGCACACCGGGTAGGGCATCATCCGCGGGAGGCCTCCGCCTGACGAGGCGGCGGCCGCCCCACGGGTGATCGCGCTACGCGCCCCAGCCGGCCTGCCGGCCGCCCACCCGGTCCCGCACGATCTGCTCCTGATAACCGCTCCTCCGGTACGCCGCGACCGGGTTCGGATCAAGCCCCGCGTCCGCCCGCACCTCGCCCAGCAGCGGCCTGACGTCGGTGTTGTACGCGTCCATCAGCACCGCGTTCGCCTCCAGCACGTCGCCGTCGGTCTGCGCCTTGGCGAGGGCGTCGCGGTCGACAAGCAGCGCCTTCGCGGTCGCCTCCTGGATGTTCATGACCGACCGGATGATGGCCGGGATCTTCGCCTCGATGTTGTGGCACTGGTCGAGCATGAAGTTGATGCCGTACGCCGGGTCGAGGGCGCCGCCGCGCACGATCTCGTTCATGATGCGGAACAGCTGGAACGGGTCCGCGGCGCCGGCCATGAGGTCGTCGTCGGCGTAGAAGCGGCTGTTGAAGTCGAACGCGCCGAGCTTTCCCTGCCGCAGCAGGAAGGCCACGATGAACTCGATGTTCGTGCCCGGCGCGTGGTGCCCGGTGTCGATGCACACCGTCGCCCGGTCGCCGAGCTCGACGCAGTGCGCGTAGGACGTGCCCCAGTCCGGGATGTCGGTGGCGTAGAAGGCCGGCTCGAAGAGCTTGTACTCCAGCAGGATGCGCTGGTTTTCGCCGAGCCGGTCGTAGGTCTCGCGCAGCGCCGCCGCCAGGCGGTCCTGGCGGTTGCGCAGGTCGTCCTGCCCCGGATAGTTGATGCCGTCGGAGAACCACAGCTTCAGGTCCCGCGACCCGGTGGCGTCCATGATGTCGACCGCCTCGAGCAGGTGGTCGGTGGCCTTGCGGCGGATGCCGGGGTCCGGGTTCGTCACCGAGCCCAGCTTGTAGTCGTCGTCCTGGAAGACGTTGGTGTTGATGGCGCCCAGCCCCACCCCGAGCTCCCGCGCGTACGCGGACAGCGCCGCGTAGTCGTCCACCTTGTCCCACGGGATGTGCAGCGCGACCGTCGGCGCCACGCCCGTGAACCGGTGCACGGCAGCGGCGTCGGCGATCTTCTCCTCGGGGCTGCGGGGCACGCCGGCCTGCGCGAAAACCTTGAACCGGGTGCCGGAGTTGCCGAAGGCCCAGGACGGGGTCTCGATTCGTTGCGCGGCGAGGGCCCGTTTGACGGCGGCCAGGTCAGCCATTGTGTATCACTTACCTTCTGTGTCTGCTTCTGTGTCTTCGTCTTCTTCAGAGGTGGAAGACCTCGGTGAGCAGGGGGAAGCCGTCGCCGGGCGCGGTGCCGGCGAAGAACTGGGCCATCTCCGCCTGCCAGCGGGCGTTCACGTCGGTGGCCTCCATCGCGGCCCGGGACGCCTCGAGGTCGTCGGCCTCGACGTAGCCGATCAGCAGCCCGTCGGGCCGAAGGAACAGGGAGTAGTTGCGCCAGCCGGTGGCCCGCAATGCCTGGAGCATCTCGGGCCACACGGCCTGGTGCCGCTCCACGTACTCCGCCATCCGCTCGGGGCGGACCTGGAGGTGGAAGCAGTAGCGCATACCGGTGCCTCGGCTCAGAAGTCGAACTGGTCGATGTTGGCGGCGGTGAACTCGGTCGGCGGGCCGAGCACGATCTCGCCGGCGGCGCCGATGGTGTACTCCTTGAGCTTGCCGGCGGTGAACTTCTCGCCCTCCTTGCCGGTGATCTGGCCGGAGGCCAGCGCGGCGCCCGCGTACCCGGCGAGGTAGCCGATGTCCGCCGGGTTCCAGAGGGCGAACTTCTTCACGGTGCCGTCCTTGACGTACTCGCGCATCTGGTTCGGCAGGCCGAGGCCGGTGATGGCCACCTTGCCCTTGTAGTTCGAGGAGCTGACGTAGCGCGCGGCCGCGGCGATGCCGACGGTGGTCGGCGAGACGATGACCTTCAGGTTCGGGTACGACTGCAGCAGGCCCTGCGCCTCCTGGAAGGACTTCTGGTCGTCGTCGTTGCCGTACACGGTCTTGACCAGCTTGAGCTTGGCGTTCTCCGGCTTGGCCAGCTCGGTCTTCATGACGTCGATCCAGGCGTTCTGGTTGGTGGCGTTCGGGGTCGCGGAGAGGATCGCGATCTCGCCCGCGCCGCCGGCCAGCTCGCTGGCCATCTTGACCAGGCTCTCGCCGATGCCCTGGGTGGTGGCCTGGTTGATGAAGACGTCGCGGCACTCCTTGGCGGCGTCGGAGTCGAACGCGACGATGTTGATGCCGGCCTGGCGTGCCTGGTTCAGCGACGGGCACACCGCGTTCGGGTCGTTCGCGGCGATGACGATCACGTCCTGCTGCTGCTGGATCAGCGTGTTGATGTAGCTGACCTGCGACGAGGCGCTCGCGTCGTTCGGACCGACCAGCTTGTACTCGCCCTTGAGCTCCCCGACCGCCACCTTGCCGCCGCCCACCTCGACGTCGGAGTACGGGTTGTTGAGCTGCTTCGGCAGGTACGCGATCTTCAGGCCTTCCTTGAGCTTCGCGTTGGGGTCGGCGGTGGCCGCGGTCGACGCGGCCGCACCCGAGTCGGAGGAATTGTCCTTGGTGGTGCCGCCGCAGGCCGCTATACCGAGGACGAGCAGTGATGCCGCGCTTGCCGAGAGTAGGCGTCGGTGGGAACGAAGCATGGCGAACTCCTATGAGGGGGGAGGTTAAACAGCGGCGGCGCGACGGAGTCTCCGTCTTTGCCAGGTGTTGCGGATCGAGGTGGCGATGTTGGGCAGGAGCACGGAGAGCACGAGCAGGGCGCCGGTGACGACGTTCAGCGCCTGGCCCGACACGTCCTGCAGGCGTAGGGCGTTCTGGAGGGCGGCGAGCAGGACCACGCCGGCGAGGACACCGGGGAGGCTGCCCTTGCCGCCGAAGATGGAGACGCCGCCGAGCAGGACCGCGGCGACCACGGCCAGTTCGAGACCGGCGCCGTTGTCCGCGCGGGCGCTGGAGTAGCGCAGCGTCCACAGCACACCGGCGAGCCCGGCGACCGCACCGCTGACCACGTAGAGCCAGAATTTGGTGCGGGCGACGCGGATGCCGGAGAAGTGGGCGGCCTGTGCGTTCGCGCCGATCGCGTACAGGGAACGGCCGAACGGGGTCGCGTGCAGGATCACCCCGAAGAGCACCGCGAGCGGGACGATCAGGACGAGGACGTTGGGGACCGAGCCGTCACCGATGGTGCCGGTGACCCAGCCGGTGTAGTTGAACGGGAAGTCCGCGACGGCGCCGTCCCCGAGCACCACGAAGGCGAGCCCGCGGTAGAGGGCGAGCGTGCCGATCGTGACCGCCAGCGAGGGCAGCCCGAGCCCGGTGACCAGGAAGCCGTTCAGCGCGCCGAGCAGCGCGCCGGCGACGATGCAGATCGGGATGATCGACTCGATGGACAGGCCCTGATTCCACAGGTATCCCATGATCGAGCTGGCCAGGCCGAGCGTGCTCGCCACCGACAGGTCGATCTCGCCGGTCACGATGATGAAGGTCATCGGCAGTGCGACCAGCATGATCGGCATCAGGTCCAGGACCAGGAAGGTGAAGTTGCGGCCGGTCCCGAAGTTGCTGACGGTCAGCGAGGCGACCACCAGCACGGCGACCGTCAGCAGGATGATGATGCTGTCCCAGCTCGCCAGCCGGGCCCTCACACGCTCAGACATGGGAGTCCTTCTTCCGCAGCGCGCGGGCGATCCGGACCGCGACCAGGCGGTCCGCGCAGATGGCCGCGATGATCAGGGCGCCGACGATGGCCTGCTGCCAGAACTGGTTGATGTCCAGGACGGCCAGGGCGCTGCCGATGACGGTCAGCAGCAGCGCGCCGAGGCCGGCGCCCCAGACCGTGCCGCTGCCGCCGAAGACGGCCACCCCGCCGACGACGACGGCGGCGACGACGTTGAGCTCGAGGCCGGTGCCGGCGGCGGCGTCGACCGTGCCGAACCGGGCGGCGAAGAGCACCCCGGCCAGGCCGGCCAGCGCGCCGCTGAGCACGAACACGCCCAGCAGGTTGCGGGCCACCCGGATGCCGGCCAGCTCGGCGGCCTGCGGGCTCGAGCCCATCGCGTACAGCTCGCGACCGACCCGGTAGTTGCGCATCATCACCGAGACGCCGCCGACCACGATGAGCGCGATCAGCACCAGCCAGGGCAGGAAGCCGAGGAACGAGTCGTTGGCGAAGGTCAGGAAGTGCCGGGGCAACTCGTCGGCGTTGACCTGCTGGCCGCCCGCCCAGGAGTAGGTGACGCCGCGGAAGATGTAGAGCGTGCCGAGCGTGACCACCAGGGCCGGCACCCGGCCGAAGCGGACCAGCACGCCGTTGATCAGCCCGGCCACGCCGCCGATGGCGAGTCCGGCCAGGATCGCGACGATCATCGGCAGGCCCGGGTTGGCGCTCATCATGGTCGCGACGGCGAACGCGCTCAGCCCGAGCACGGACCCGACCGACAGGTCGATGTTGCGGGTGATGACCACGACGGCCTGCCCGGCCGCCATCACCGCGAGGATCGCCGTGTTCAGCAGGATGTCGCGGACGCTCTGTCCGGAGAGGAAGCGCGGGTTGCCGGCGGCGGTGTAACAGATCAGCGCGGCGAGGGCCAGGATGATGCCGAGCTCGCGCGTCCTGATCAGGGCACCGACGATCCTCTTGACCGGGGAGGGTGTCGGTGGGGCGGTGGCCGAGGCCGCGCTCACGTTGCGACCTGCTGTCCCATGGCGGCGTACATGACGGACTCCTGGTTGGCTTCTTCTCGGGTGAGCTGGGCGACGACGTGGCCCTCGCGCAGGACGACGATCCGGTCGGCCATGCCCAGCACCTCGGGCAGCTCGGACGAGACCATCACCACGGCGAGGCCGCGGGCCGCCAGCGACGACATCAGCCGGTGCACCTCGGCCTTGGTGCCGACGTCGATGCCGCGGGTCGGCTCGTCGACGATGAGCAGCTTCGGCTCGGTGGCCAGCCACTTGGCCAGCACGACCTTCTGCTGGTTGCCGCCGGACAGCGTGCCGACCGGGTCGGACAGCCGGCCCAGCTTGGTCTGCAACTGCTGCGTCCAGCTTCGGGCCTCGCGCCGCTCGGACCCGCCGAGCAGCAGGCCCAGCCGGGCGAGCGCGCGGCTGCGCGGCAGCGTCACGTTGCGCTCGACGGAGAGCTCCATGATCAGCCCCTGCTGGCGACGGTCCTCGGGGACGAGCGCCATGCCGGCCGCCATCGCCGCCCGTGGCGAGCCGGCCCGCAGCGGCTTGCCGAGGAAGCGGACCGAGCCGGTGTCGTAGGTGTCCACGCCGAACACCGCCTGCATCACCTCGGAGCGGCCGGCGCCGACCAGGCCGGCCAGCGCGACGATCTCGCCGGCCCGGACCGTGAAGCTGATGTCGCGGAAGACGCCCTCGCGGCCGAGGCCCTCCACCTCGAGCACGGTCTCGCCGACGACGGCGTCCTGCTTGGGGAAGAGCGCGCTCAGCTCGCGCCCGACCATCCGCCGGATCATGTCGTCGACGCTGAGGTCCGCGACGAGTTCGGTGCAGACGTGCCGGCCGTCCCGCATGATCGTGACCCGCTGGCAGAGGGCGGTGATCTCCTCGAAGCGGTGCGAGATGAACATGATCGCGGCGCCCTCGTCGCGCAGCGCCCGGGCGACCGTGAAGAGCCGTTCGACCTCGACCCCGCTGAGCGCGGCCGTCGGCTCATCCATGATCAGGATGCGGGCCTCGCTGGAGAGCGCCTTCGCGATCTCGACGAGTTGCTGGTCGGCGATGGACAGCCCGCGGGCCGGCCGGTCCGGGTCGATGTGCACGCCGAGCCGGGCGAAGAGCCGGGTCGCGTTGGCGTGCATGGCCCGGCGGTCGATCTGCCGCAGCCGGGTCAGCGGCTGGTTGCCCATCGCGATGTTCTCGGCGACCGACAGGTCGGGGAGGAGCGTCGGCTCCTGGTAGATCACGGCGATGCCGGCGGCCTTGGCGTCGGCCGGGCCGCCGAAATCGGCCGGAACGCCGTTGACCGCGAGGGTCCCGGTGTCGGGGCGGTAGACCCCGGCGAGCATCTTCACGATGGTGGACTTGCCCGCGCCGTTCTCGCCGACCACCGCGTGCGCCTCGCCCGCGTACAGGGGGAAGCTGACCCCCTGCACGGCCGCGACGGCGCCGAAGGACTTGGTCACGTCGCGTACTTCCAGCGCCGGGATGGGCGACGACTCGTCGGGCGCTGCCGCCACGGGCCACCTCCGCAAACGTTGTTTGAAATGTTTCATAAGCTGTGTGACGAACGTAGGTGGCGCCGATCACACGTGTCAAGCATCTGGTCGAAACCAACGAGAAACACGCCCGGGGCAGGGGCGGCCGGTACCGTAGGATGACGCTTCAACGTTTCAAAGGGGGAGTCTTGGTCAACGGCAGGACACCGTCCGTAAAGGACGTCGCCCGGTCGGCCGGTGTCTCCCTCGGCACGGTGTCGAACGTGATGAACCGGCCCGAGGTGGTCAGCCCGGCCACTCGCGAGCGGGTCGAACGGGCCATGGCCGAGCTCGGCTTCGTGCGCAACGAGTCGGCACGCCAGCTGCGCGCCGGCACCAGCCGCACCCTGGCGTACGTGATGCTCGACGGCACCAACCCGTTCTTCCACGACGTCGCGCAGGGCATCGAGCTCGCCGCCGAGGACGCCGACCTGTCGCTGTTCATCTGCAACAGCAACAGCCGCGCGGAGCGCGAGGAGGTGCACGTCGACCGCCTCATGCAGCAGCGGGTACAGGGCATCCTGATCACCCCGGTCAACCCGGAGGCCGGCTACCTCGCCGAGATCGCCCGGAGGGGCATCCCGGTGGTCATAGTCGACCGGGTCGGCGCCGGCGGGGTGTTCTGCTCCGTGGCCGTCGACGACGTGCTGGGCGGCCGGATCGCCGTCGAGCACCTGGCCGAGCAGGGGCACACCCGGGTCGCCGTGGTCGGCGGGCCGGACTCGATCGGGCAGGTTCGCGAGCGGGTGCAGGGTGCCCGGCAGATCTGGGAAGAGCTCGGCCTGCCGCCCGACGATCTGATCTACCTGCCGACGGCCGCGCTGACGGTCGCCGAGGGGCGTTCCGCGGGGGAGCGGCTCGCCGGCATCCCGGCCCGGCGCCGGCCGACCGCCGCGTTCTGCGCCAACGACCTGCTCGCGCTCGGCCTGCTGCAGCAGAGCATCGGCGCCGGCCTGCGGGTGCCGGAGGAGCTGGCCATCGTCGGCTTCGACGACATCGAGTTCGCCGCCGCGGCGGCGGTCCCGCTGACCTCGGTGCGCCAGCCGCGCCAGGAGCTGGGCCGCGCCGCCGCCCAGCTCGTGCTCGACGAGGCGACCAACCCCGACCACGAGCACCAGCAGCTCACCTTCGTGCCGGAGCTGGTCGCGCGGGCCTCGACGGTGGTGCGTTCGCGGGGCTACTAGGCCTCCTGGGTATTGACCGGACCCGGGTTCGGCCCGTAATCTTTCCGCAATGTGTGAAACGTTTCAGGCGAGCCGGCGGAGGATGCGTCATGCCTAACCCCGCGGTCAGCGACCTCCTGGCCCGCAGCAACCGTCTCGGCGCCGACCCGCGCAACACCAACTACGCCGGCGGCAACACCTCGGCCAAGGGCACGGAGATCGATCCCGTCACCGGCGCCCCGGCCGAGCTGCTCTGGGTCAAGGGCTCCGGCGGCGACCTCGGCACGCTGACGGAGTCCGGCCTCGCCGTCCTGCGGCTCGACCGGCTGCGGGCGCTGACCGAGGTCTTCCCTGGCGTCGAGCGCGAGGACGAGATGGTCGCCGCGTTCGACTACTGCCTGCACGGTCGCGGCGGCGCCGCCCCGTCGATCGACACGGCCATGCACGGCCTGGTGGACGCGCCGCACGTCGACCACCTGCACCCGGACGCGGGCATCGCGCTGGCCACCGCCGCCGACGGCCCCGCGCTGACCAAGGAGATCTTCGGCGACCGGGTGCTCTGGGTGCCCTGGCGCCGGCCCGGATTCCAGCTCGGTCTCGACATCGCGGCGGTGCGGCGGGCCAACCCGCAGGCCGTCGGCGTGATCCTCGGCGGGCACGGGATCACCGCGTGGGGCGCCACCGGCGCCGAGTGCGAGGCCAACTCCCTGGAGATCATCGAGACCGCCGCGGCCTGGATCGCCGCGCACGGCCGCGAGGCGCCGTTCGGCCCGCTGATCCACCGGCCCCTTCCCGATGCCGTACGCCGGGAGCGCGCCGCCGCCCTCTTCCCGATCGTCCGGGGACTCGCCTCGACCGACCGCGCCCAGGTCGGCCACTACACCGACAGCGAGGTCGTCCTCGATTTCGTCGGGCGCGAGCGGATGCCCGCGCTGGCCGCGCTCGGCACCTCCTGCCCGGACCACTTCCTGCGCACCAAGGTGAAGCCGCTGGTGCTCGACACCGCGCCGGACGCGCCGCTCGCGCAGGTCGAGGCCCGGCTCCGGGAGCTGCACGCGGCCTACCGCGAGGACTACCGCGCCTACTACGAGCGGCACGCGCTGCCGGACAGCCCGCCGATGCGCGGCGCCGACCCGGCGATCGTGCTCGTGCCCGGCGTCGGCATGTTCAGCTTCGGTGCCGGCAAGCAGACCGCCCGGGTGGCCGGCGAGTTCTACGTCAACGCCATCAACGTCATGCACGGCGCCGAGTCCGTCTCCGCGTACGCGCCGATCGACGAGGCCGAGAAGTTCCGGATCGAATACTGGGCCCTCGAGGAGGCCAAGCTGCGGCGGATGCCCCCGGCGAGGCCGCTGGCCACCCGGGTCGCGTTCGTGACCGGCGGCGGCTCCGGCATCGGCCGGGCGATCGCGCTGCGGCTCGCCGCCGAGGGCGCCTGCGTCGTCGTCGCCGACCGTTCGGTCGAATCGGCCACCGCGGTCGCCGCCGAGATCGGCGGCCCGGACGCGGCGCTGGCCGTCGACGCCGACGTCACCTCGCAGGACGCGGTCGCCGCGGCGCTGCGGGAGGCCGTGCTCGCCTTCGGCGGGGTGGACCTGATCGTCAACAACGCCGGGCTGTCGGTCTCCAAGCCGCTGCTCGAGACCACCGAGGCCGACTGGGACCTGCAGCACGACGTCATGGCGAAGGGCTCGTTCCTGGTCGCCAAGGCCGCGACGGCGGTGATGATCGCGCAGGGCCTCGGCGGCGACATCGTCTACATCTCCAGCAAGAACTCGCTCTTCGCGGGCCCGAACAACGTCGCGTACGGTGCGGCGAAGGCCGACCAGGCGCACCAGGTCCGGCTGCTCGCCGCCGAGCTCGGCGGCCACGGCATCCGGGTCAACGGCATCAACCCCGACGGCGTGGTACGCGGCTCCGGCATCTTCGCCGGCGGCTGGGGCGCCAAGCGCGCCGCGGTCTACGGCGTACCCGAATCGGAACTCGGCGCCTACTACGCCCAGCGCACCCTGCTCAAGCGCGAGGTGCTGCCGGAGCACGTCGCCAACGCGGTGTTCGTGCTGACCGCCGGCGAGCTGTCGCACACGACGGGCCTGCACATCCCGGTGGACGCCGGGGTGGCGGCGGCGTTCCTGCGGTGAGCGTCTTCGCGGCGGTCGACCTCGGCGCGTCCAGCGGGCGCGTCATGGTCGGCCGCGTCGAGGCCGGCGCCGTCTCGCTGACGGCGGTCAACCGCTTCGCCAACGAACCGGTGCGGATCGGCGCGACGCTGCACACCGACGTGCTCGCGCTGTACCGCGGTGTCCTCGAGGGACTGCGGCTGGCCGGGCCGGTCGACGGCATCGGCATCGACTCGTGGGCGGTGGACTACGGGCTGCTCGACGCGACCGGTGCGCTGCTCGGCAACCCCGTGCACTACCGCGACGCCCGCACCGACGGGGTGCCGGAGCGGGTCGCCGCCCTGATCGGCGAGGACAAGCTGTACGCGCTGACCGGCCTGCAGAAGCAGCCGTTCAACACGATCTACCAGCTCGTGGCGGCGGCGGATACCCCGCAGCTGGAGGCGGCCCGGCGGCTGCTGCTGATTCCGGACCTGCTCGCGTACTGGCTGACCGGCGAGGTGGGCGCCGAGTTCACCAACGCCTCCACGACGCAGCTGCTGGACCTGCGCGCGGGCGGGTGGGCGGGCGAGCTGATGACCTCGCTCGGCATCCGGCCCAGCCTGTTCCCGCCGCTGCGGGCGCCGGGCACGGTCATCGGCCCGGTGCGGGAGGCGATCGGCATCGGCACGCCCGACGTCATCGCGGTCGGCTCGCACGACACCGCCTCGGCGGTGGTCGGCGTCCCCGCCGCGGGACCGGACTTCGCCTACATCTCCTGCGGCACCTGGTCGCTGGTCGGCGTCGAGCTTCCCGCGCCGGTGCTGACCGAGGCGTCCCGGCTGGCCAACTTCACCAACGAGGGCGGCGTCGACGGGACCGTGCGCTACCTGCGCAACGTCATGGGGCTCTGGCCGCTGCAGGAGTGCCTGCGGGAGTGGGGCTCGCCGGATCTGCCGGCCCTGCTGCGCGAGGCCGCCGCGGTGCCCGCCTTCCACGCCGTCGTCGACCTCGACGACCCGGTGTTCCTCCCGCCTGGCGACATGGCCGGCCGGCTCACCGCGGCGAGCGGGCGCGGCGCGTTCGCGTCGCCGGCCGAGGTCGTCCGGTGCATCATGGACAGCCTGGCGCTCGCACACCGGCGTGCGGTGCGCCAGGCCCAGCAGCTCTCCGGACGGCACGTCGACGCGGTGCACATCGTCGGCGGCGGCGCCCGCAACGAGCTGCTCTGCCAGCTCACCGCCGACGCCTGCGGGCTGCCGGTGCTGGCCGGCCCGGTCGAGGCCACCGCGCTGGGCAATGTGCTCGTCCAGGCGCGGGCGGCGGGAGCGATCGACGGTGGCCTTCCCGCGCTGCGAGCCTTACTGCGGGAGAATCAGCAGATCGTGCGCTACGATCCGCGCGGCGACGGGGCGGCGTGGCGGTCGGCCGAGCGCCGGTTGGAGGCCTGACATGCGCATCGCCTTGTTCGTGACCTGTCTGGCGGACACGATGTTCCCCGACGCGGCCAAGGCGACGGTGCGCCTGCTGGAGCGCCTCGGCCACGAGGTGGTCTTCCCCGAGGCGCAGACCTGCTGCGGGCAGATGCACATCAACACCGGCTACCGGCGGGACGCGCTGCCGCTGGTCCGGCGGCACGTGCGGACCTTCGCGCCGTACGACGTGGTGGTCGCGCCCTCCGGATCGTGCGTCGGATCGGTGCGGCACCAGCACGCGGACGTGGCCCGCTCGGCGGGCGACGAACCGCTGGCCGCCCGCGCCGACGACCTCGCCACGCGGACCTACGAGCTGTCCGAACTGCTCGTCGACGTGCTCGGGGTCGAGGACGTCGGCGCCTACTACCCGCACCGGGTCACCTACCACCCGACCTGCCATTCGCTGCGGATGCTCCGGGTCGGCGACAAGCCGCTGCGCCTGCTGCGCAACGTACGCGGGATGGAGCTGCTCGAGCTGCCCGCGGCCGACCAGTGCTGCGGCTTCGGCGGCACGTTCGCGCTGAAGAACGCGGACACCTCGACCGCGATGCTCGCCGACAAGATGCGGCATGTGCTCGACACCGGCGCGGAGGTCTGCGCGGCCGGCGACTCGTCCTGCCTCATGCACATCGGCGGCGGCCTGTCCCGCCTCGGCGCCGAGGTCCGGACGGTGCACCTCGCGGAGATCCTCGCGGCTACGGAGGAGGGCACGGCGTGAACACCTTTCTTGGCATGCCGACGACGGCGCCGCGCGGCGTCGGGAACCTGCGCGGCGAGGAGTCGTTCCCCGCGGCGGCGCGCAAGGCGCTCGGCGACCAGCAGCTGCGCCGCAACCTCGGGCACGCCACCAACACCATCCGGGCCAAGTCCGGCGCGGTCGTCGCCGAGCTGCCCGACTGGCAGGAGCTGCGCTCGGCCGGCTCGGCGCTGAAGGCCGACACCATGGCCCGGCTGCCGGAGCTGCTGCTGCAGCTCGAGGAGAACGTCACCAAGGCCGGCGGGGTGGTGCACTGGGCCGCGGACGCCAACGACGCCAACCGGATCGTCACCGAGCTGGTCCGGGCCACCGGCGAAAACCGGGTCATCAAGGTCAAGTCGATGGCGACCCAGGAGATCGGGCTCAACGAGGCGCTCGCCGCCGCCGGGATCGAGCCGGTCGAGACGGACCTGGCCGAGCTGATCGTCCAGCTCGGACACGACCGGCCCAGCCACATCCTGGTCCCGGCGATCCACCGCAACCGCGCCGAGATCCGCGAGATCTTCCTGCGCGAGATGCCCGGCGTCGACCCGGCGCTGACCGATGATCCGGTGGTCCTGGCCGGTGCCGCCCGGCGCTACCTGCGCGAGACGTTCCTCAACACGAGGGTCGCGGTCTCCGGGGCGAACTTCGCGATCGCCGAGACCGGGACGCTGGCGGTGCTGGAATCGGAGGGCAACGGCCGGATGTGCCTGACGCTGCCCGAGACCCTGATCACCGTCATGGGCGTCGAGAAGCTCGTGCCGACCTGGCAGGACCTCGAGGTGTTCCTGCAACTGCTGCCGCGCGCGTCGACCGGCGAGCGGATGAACCCCTACACGTCGATGTGGACCGGGGTGACGCCCGGCGACGGGCCGCAGAGCTTCCACCTGGTGCTGCTCGACAACGGCCGCAGCGCGGTGCTCGCCGACGAGGTCGGCCGCCAGGCGCTGCACTGCATCCGGTGCTCCGCCTGCCTCAACGTCTGCCCGGTCTACGAGCGGACCGGCGGGCACGCGTACGGGTCGGTGTATCCGGGTCCGATCGGTGCGGTGCTGTCGCCGCAGCTCACCGGCGTGGAGGACAACGCCTCCCTGCCGTACGCGTCGTCGCTCTGCGGCGCCTGCTTCGACGCCTGCCCGGTGAAGATCGACATCCCGACGATCCTGGTGCACCTGCGCGGCGAGCACGTCAAGGCGAGGCGGCGGCCGACGCCGGAGTCGATCGCGATGGCCGCGGCGGCGTACACGATGGACCGGCCGAAGTTGTTCGCGGCCGCGCAGCATGCCGCGCGCCTGAGCCGGTTCGCCGGGCGGCGCCTGCCCCCGCCGTTCAACGGCTGGACCGCGAGCCGGGACCTGCCGAAACCGCCGGCGGAGACCTTCCGCGACTGGTGGGCGAAGCGATGAGCGGCCGCGAGCTGGTGCTGGGGCGGATCCGGGCCGCGCTGGGCGCCGGCGGCGCGCCGGCGGCGGCCGAGATCCCGCGCGAGTACTCCCGCGGCGTCCGCCCGGTCGACCTCGGCCTGTTCGTGGAACGGCTGGAGGACTACCGGGCCGTCGTGCACCGCGGCGTCGCGATCGCGGACACCGTGGCCGCCCTGGCGCCCGGGCCGCTGGTGGTGCCGCCCGGCATCGACCCCGCCTGGCTGCCCGCCTCGGTGGAGGTGCTGCCCGACGACGACCTGAGCGCGGACACCCTCGCCGTCGCCGGCGGAGTGCTCACCGCCGCCACCGTCGCCATCGTCGAGACCGGCACCATCGTCCTGGACGGCTCGCCCGATCAGGGCCGCCGGATCGTCTCGCTCCTGCCCGACCTGCACATCTGCGTCGTCCGCGCGGACCAGGTGGTGGCCTCCGTGCCGGAGGCGCTCGCCCGGCTCGACCCGCGCCGGCCGCTCACCTGGATCAGCGGCCCGTCCGCGACCAGCGACATCGAACTCAACCGCGTCGAGGGCGTGCACGGCCCGCGCCGCCTGCACGTCATCCTTGTGGAGGCGGTGGAGCAATGACCGAGATGCAACCCCGACGGCGGCGCAGGACCCGGATCGGCCTGGTCGCCGGCGGCCTCGGCGCGTACTGGCCGCAGTTCCCCGGCCTGCTGCCGCAGTTGCAGGAGTCCGCCCGCTACGTCTCGCAGCGGTTCCAGGACATGGACGCCGAGGTGACCGACGTCGGCTTCATCTCGGACGCGCAGGAGGGCGCTGCCGCGGCGGAGCGGCTGCGGCGCGCGGACTGCGACCTCATCGTGCTGTTCCTGACGACGTACCTGACCGCGTCGATGGTGTTGCCGATCGCCCGGCGGGCGAACACCCCGGTGCTGGTCATCGACCTGCAGCCGACCGAGAAGATGGACCACGCGTCGTTCGGCACCGGCGCCTGGCTGGCCTACTGCGGGCAGTGCCCGGTGCCCGAGATGGGCAACACGTTCCGCCGGGCCGGCATCGAGTTCCGGTCGGTCTCCGGCTGGCTGCGCCAGGAATCGGCCTGGCGGCGAATCGGGCAGTGGATCCGCGCCGCACACGTCCGCGCGGCGCTGCGGCACGCGCGGCACGGGCTGATGGGCCACCTCTACCCGGGGATGCTCGACGTCTCCACCGACCTGACCCTGCTGCCGGCGACGTTCGGCTCGCACGTCGAGGTGCTCGAGTTCGACGACCTGCGGCAGCGGGTGGAGAAGGTCACGGAGCCGGAGACCCGGCAGCGGATGGAGCTCGCCCGGGAGACCTTCACCCTCGACGATTCGGTACGCGAGGAGGACTTCGCCTGGGGCGCGACGGTGTCGGTGGCGCTGGACCGGCTGGTCGACGACTTCGAGCTGGACAGCATCGCCTACTACCACCGCGGGCTCGACGGCGAGCAGCACGAGCGGCTCGGCGCGGGGATGATCCTCGGCGCCTCGCTGCTCACCGCCCGGGGCGTACCGGCCACCGGCGAGTACGAGCTGCGCACGACGGTGGCGCAACTGGCGACGCAGGCAGTCGGTGCCGGCGGCACGTTCTGCGAGCTGCAGGCGCTGAACTTCGAGGACAACGTGGTGGAGATGGGCCACGACGGCCCGGCCCACCTGGCGGTCGGCGACCGCGACCCGCTGCTGCGCGGCCTCGGCGTCTACCACGGCAAGCGCGGCTGGGGCGTCAGCGTCGAGGTCGACGTCCGGTCCGGCCCGGTCACCCTGCTGGGGCTCGGCCAGGACCGGGACGGCTCGCTGTCGTTCATCGCCGCCGAGGGCACGGTCGTGCCCGGCCCGCTGCTGGCGATCGGCAACACGACCAGCCGGGTCGACTTCGGCCGCGACCCGGGCGAGTGGGTCGACGACTGGAGCGCCTCCGGCGTCGGCCACCACTGGTCGCTGTCGCTGGAGCACCGCGCCGCCGACTACCGGGCGGCGGCGAGCCTGCTGGGCATCGAGTTCCGCCAGGTCTGAGGCATGCTTGGGGATGACCACGATCGGGTTCCTGCACACCGCCGACGCCCACGTGCCCACCTTCCGGAAGCTGACCGCTGAGCTGGCGCCCGGCGTGCGCGATCTGCACGTGGTGGACGCGCGGCTGCTGGCGGACGCGGGTGAGCGCGGGGTCGACGCCGACGTCGCCGAGCGGCTGGGCGAGCGGCTGCGCTCGCTGGCCGCCTCCGGGGCGGATGTCGTGGTGTGCACCTGCTCGACCCTCGGCGGGCACGCGGAGCTTGTCCCGGTGGGGGTGCCGGTGCTGCGCATCGACCGCCCGATGGCCGAGGCGGCCGTCGCGGCCGGCGGGCGCATCGCCGTGGTCGCCACGGTGGAGTCGACCCTCGCGCCGACCCGCTCGCTGCTGCTGGAGTGCGCGGCCGGCGCGCCGGTGGAGATCGTGGACGCGCCCTGCCTGGACGCGTGGGCGCTCTTCGCGGCCGGCGACCTCGAGGGCTACGCGCGGCGGGTGGCGGCGCACTGCCGCGGGCTGGACGCGGACGTGATCGTCCTGGCCCAGGCCAGCATGGCTCCCGCGGCCGAACTTCTCGCGGACCTGGCGACGCCGGTCCTGACCAGCCCGCGCGCGGTGGTCGGCCGGGCGGCGGCGCTGGCCGGCGCCGGGAACGAAACAGCCCAGGTCACACCCGTACGGGAGCGACCTGGGCCGCGATCGATCAGTAGCGGTAGTGGTCCGGCTTGTAGGGACCCTCGACCGCGACGCCGAGGTACTCGGCCTGCTTCTTGGTGAGCTCGGTCAGCCGCACGCCCAGGGCGTCCAGGTGCAGACGGGCGACCTTCTCGTCCAGGTGCTTCGGGAGCACGAAGACCTGCTTCTCGTATTCGCCCGGCTTGGTCCAGAGCTCGATCTGGGCCATGACCTGGTTGGTGAACGAGTTCGACATCACGAAGCTGGGGTGCCCGGTGGCGTTGCCCAGGTTCATCAGGCGGCCCTCGGAGAGCACCAGCACGGCGTGCCCGTCCGGGAAGCGCCACTCGTGGACCTGCGGCTTGACCTCGACCTTTTCGATGCCGGGGACCTTGGCCAGGCCGGCCATGTCGATCTCGTCGTCGAAGTGGCCGACGTTGCCGACGATGGCGTTGTGCTTCATCGCCGCCATGTGCTCCGGCGTGATGATGTCCTGGCCGCCGGTGGTGGTGATGAAGATGTCGGCCTCGGAGACGACGTCCTCGATCCGGACGACCTGCATGCCGTCCATGGCCGCCTGCAGCGCGCAGATCGGGTCGATCTCGGTGACGACGACCCGGGCGCCCTGGCCGCGCAGCGTCTCGGCCGAGCCCTTGCCGACGTCGCCGTAGCCGCACACGACGGCGAGCTTGCCGCCGAGCATGACGTCGGTGGCGCGGTTGAGGCCGTCGACCAGCGAGTGGCGGATGCCGTACTTGTTGTCGAACTTGCTCTTGGTGACCGCGTCGTTGACGTTGATCGCCGGGAAGAGCAGCTCACCCTCCTTGGCCAGCTTGTAGAGCCGGGCCACACCGGTGGTGGTCTCCTCGGTGACACCGCGGGTGTCGGCGGCGATCCGCGTGAAGCGCTGCGGGTCCGACGCCAGGCTGCGGCGCAGGGTGTCGAGGATGATGGTGAACTCGTGGTGGTCGTCCGCGGTGGCCTGCGGGACAGCGCCGGCCTTCTCGAACTCGACGCCCTTGTGCACGAGCAGGGTGGCGTCACCGCCGTCGTCCAGGATCATGTTGGGGCCCTGGCCGTCGGCGAAGTTGAACAGCTGCTCGGTGCACCACCAGTACTCCTCCAGCGTCTCGCCCTTCCAGGCGAAGACCGGGGTGCCGGTGGGGGCCTCGACGGTGCCCTCGGGGCCGACGACGATCGCCGCGGCGGCCTCGTCCTGGGTCGAGAAGATGTTGCAGGAGACCCAGCGGACGTCCGCACCGAGCGCGACAAGCGTCTCGATCAGCACGGCGGTCTGGATGGTCATGTGCAGCGAGCCGGCGATGCGGGCGCCGCGCAGCGGGAACTGGCCCGCGTACTCGGTGCGCAGCGACATCAGGCCGGGCATCTCGTGCTCGGCGAGGCGCATCTGGTGGCGGCCGAAACCGGCCAGCGACAGGTCGGCGACGGCGAAGTCGAGGCCGTTGATCTGCTGAAGTCGATCTGACATGAAGAAGGGCACCCCCTATTAAGGAGGCGCCCTTGCGTCGTCTTTGGTCCTCGGCCGAGCGTGGCGGACCGTGGTCCGTCGCAGCGCCTCTCGGCCGGGCCAACCCATCATAACGTCGCCGTCTCAAGATCGCCTCTTCTCGTCGGTCGTACGGACGATGGTGAGCTGCGGCACAGCCGAACCCGGAAATTGTTCGGCCGGAGCTGTCCGGAGCCCGTCGCCCGTTCGTCACCGTGGTGAGATCACGAAACAAGGGAGCGCTGAGATGAAGTACATGATGTTCGTCTGCACCGACACCGAGCCCGAGACCGACGAGTCCCAGGTGCCCGACATCGACGTGTGGGTGGCGGAGAACGACGCCGCGGGGCGCCGGGTGCAGGGCAACATCCTCGGGTCGCCCGCCGCGGCCACCACAGTCCGGGTACGCGGCGGCGAACTGCTGCTCTCCGACGGCCCGTTCGCCGAGACCAAGGAGTTGATCGTGGGCTTCGACATCCTCGAGTGCGCCGACCTGGACGAGGCGATCGAGGTCGCCCGCACCCACCCGATGGCCTGGAACGGCCGCGTCGAACTGCGTCCGTTCGCGTGACGCGATGACCGGGGCCGGTGAGGCGATCGCCGAGGCGGGCGCGCAGTCGCGCCCGCGGATCGTCGCGGCGTTGATCCGGATCACCGGTGACTGGACGCTGGCCGAGGACTGCGCCCAGGAGGCACTCGTCCTCGCCCTCGAACGCTGGCCGCGAGACGGGGTTCCGGCGAACCCGGGCGGATGGCTGATGACGGTCGCGCGCAACCGTGCGATCGACGTGCTGCGGCGCGCGACCGTCGAACGCCGCAAGCGGGAGGAGCTGGCGCTCCTCCCATCCTCACCCGGAGGGGTCGAGCGGGAGGGCGTCGTTGACGACCGGTTGCGGCTGATCTTCACCTGCTGCCATCCCGCGCTGCACCTCGAGGCGCGGGTCGCGCTGACGCTGCGGACCATCGCCGGGGTGCCGACCGGCGACATCGCGCGGGCCTTCCTGGTCACCGAGTCCACCATGACCCGGCGGCTGACCCGGGCCAAGACGCGGATCGCCGAGGCCGGGATCCCGTACCGGGTGCCGGCCGGGGCCGCGCTTGTCGAGCGGCTGCCGGGGGTGCTGGCGGTGCTCTATCTGCTCTTCACCCGGGGCTACGACGCGGACGGCGAGCCCGCCTTCGCCGACGAGGCGATCCGGCTCGCCCGGCTGCTGGACCAGCTCATGCCCGGCGAGCCGGAGATCCGGGCGCTGCTCGCGCTGTTTCTGCTGCAGCACTCGCGGCGTGCCGCCCGCCGCGACGACGCGGGCGAGCTGCGCACGCTCGACCGGCAGGACCGGTCCCGGTGGGATCACGCGGCCATCGCCGAGGCGCTGACGCTGCTGCCGTCGACCGGCGGCCAGTACGCGCTGCAGGCCCGCATCGCCGCCTGCCACGCCCGGACGCCCACCGACTGGCCGGCGATCGCCGGGCTCTACGACGAGCTGGTGCGGCTGCTGCCGTCGCCGGTGGTCGCGCTGAACCGGGCGGTGGCCCACGGGTACGCGTTCGGCCCGGACGCCGGGCTCGTGCTGCTCGCCGCGGCCCGCGCGGGCGGCGGCCTCGACGGGTACCCGTACGCGATCGCCGCCGAGGCCGACCTGACCGCGCGCGCCGGTGACGTCGACGCCGCCGTGACCCTCTTCGAACGGGCGGCCGCGGCGGCACCCTCCGAGCCGGAGCGGCGGGCCCTGCTCGCCCGCGCCGAGGAGCTGACCGGTCCG
>NZ_JBEZXZ010000119.1:0-27366 GCF_040638275.1 Actinoplanes sp. NPDC026623
CCGCGATGGCGGTGACCGCCAGCATGGCGATGGCCGGGGTGCGGTCGCCGGACGCGATGGCGGCGCGCGGCGCGGCGGCGTAGACCACGAACGGCACGATCAGCGCGCCGGCCGTCCGGACCCGGCCGCGCCGGCCCAGGACATAGCAGGCGATCGCGAGCGCGACCAGCCCGGCGACCGTGGGCGGGTAGCCGATCAACGGGCTCAGCAGGCACACGGCGGCGATGAGCACGGCCGCCACCACCGGCATCGCCCGGACGAGCGCGATCGGCACCGTGGCGGCGAGGGCCAGCACGGCGCCGAGCGGCCGGGTCAGCGGCTGCCCGGCCTCGTGGACGGCCACCTCCACGAGCGCGGCGCAGCCGAGCACGGCGGCGAGCAGGTACGGCACGTAGGCCTGATCGAGCATCCGGCGGTAGCCCGGGACGGGATTCTCCTGGGTGAGCCGCACGTCAACCATTGTGACCGTACCGGCGGCGCGGCGTCGTCCCCCAGCTCAGGGGCCGTTCGCCTCCCCCACGCGGGGGAGGGGTCGCTCGGGCCGGGGACACGCAGGACCGCTCCGCAGCGTGACGACCGCGGACCCGTACGGCTCCTAGCCTGCTATCCATGCAGCCAACCATCGAGGTACGCGGAGTGCGCAAACACTTCCGCAGCACGGTCGCCGTCGACGACCTGACCTTCACCGTCCGCCCCGGGGAGGTGACGGGGTTCGTCGGGCCCAACGGTGCCGGCAAGTCCACCACCATGCGGATCATCCTCGGCCTCGACGCGCCGGACGCCGGCGACGCGCTGATCGGCGGCCAGGCGTACCGCGCCCTGCGCACCCCGCTGCTTCAGGTCGGCGCGCTGCTGGACGCCTCGGCGGTGCACCCCGGCCGCAAGGCCCGCGACCACCTGTTGTGGCTCGCGCACAGCAACGGGATACCGCGCAGGCGCGTCGGCGAGGTGCTCGAACAGGTCGGGCTCGCCTCGGCCGCGGGCCGCCGGGCCGGCGGCTACTCCCTCGGCATGCAGCAGCGGCTGGGCATCGCCGCGGCGCTGCTGGGCGACCCGCCCGTACTGATGTTCGACGAGCCGGTCAACGGCCTCGACCCGGACGGCATCGTCTGGATCCGCGGCCTGATGCGCTCCCTGGCCGCCGAGGGCCGGGTGGTCTTCGTGTCCAGCCACCTGATGAGCGAGTTGCAGGACACCGCCGACCACCTCATCGTCATCGGCCGGGGCCGGCTCATCGCCGACACCAGCGTGGCCAAGCTGATCGCCGCGGCGTCGCGGGACCGCGTCGTCGTGCACACCGCCCGGCGCGCCGACGCGATGACGCTGCTCGCCAACGCCGGGGGCACCGTGGCCGCGACCGACGCCGAGATCCTGACCGTCGAGGGCCTCACCGGCGAACGGACCGCCGCGCTGCTCACCGAGGCCGGGCTGGCGTTCTCCGAACTGCGCTCACACCGCGCCTCGCTCGAGGAGGCATACATGGAGCTCACCCGCGACGCGGTCGAGTTCAGCGTCACCGAGGAGGAGGGGCGATGACCGCCGCGCGGGAGAACTTCGGGCGGCTGCTGCTCGCCGAATGGACCAAGCTGCGCTCGGTGCGCCGGTGGGTGATCACCCTGTTCGGCGTCGCCGTGCTGACAGTCGGAATCAGCGTGCTCGCCGCGAACGGCGGCTCCACCGACATCAACAAGCAGCCCAACTTCGTGACCGGGCCGGACGGCTCCCCGGTCTCCGACGGCATGGAGTTCGTGCACCAGCCGATCGCCGGCGACGGTGTCATCACCGTGCGGGTCGCCTCGCTCGGCAA
This sequence comes from Actinoplanes sp. NPDC026623, assembly GCF_040638275.1. NCBI lineage: Bacteria > Bacillati > Actinomycetota > Actinomycetes > Micromonosporales > Micromonosporaceae > Actinoplanes > Actinoplanes sp. NPDC026623. The sequence goes on from NZ_JBEZXZ010000119.1 coordinate 1,808, forward strand.
GCCGCCGGAGGAGAACCCCGGCCGGGGGATGAACCCCGACTTCAAGAGCCTGCCGGTGGGGCCGTGGGGCGGCGCGGGCGTCATCATCAAGGACGGCACCCGGGCCGGCTCGGCCTACGCCTCGGTGCTGCTCACCCCGACACACGGCGTACGCATGCAGTCCAACTACACGACCGACCTGGCCGGCTCGGACGGCGGCGGGCCGCGCTGGCTGCGGCTGAGCCGTACCGGCGAAAAGATCATCGGGTCCGAGTCGGCCGACGGGACCACCTGGCGGAAGATCGGCGAACTGACCGTGCCCGGCCTGCCCCGCGACGCCGAGATGGGCATGTTCGTCTCGGCCGAGCCCGAGATGAGGCTGATGCGCCAGGCCGGCGGCACCTCGGTCGGCGGACACCCGGGCAAGGCCGTGGCCACCTTCGACAACCTCCAGTTCTCCGCCGCCTCCGGGGAGTGGCGCGACGACCGGGTGGACATGCCCATACCGGAGCCGGACGGCCCGCCCGTGCACGGCACCGACGGCCCGCAGGGCAGCGTCACCGAGGCGAACGGCACCTACACCATCATGGGCGGCGGCAAGATCGGTCCCGAGGTTCCGCCGGACGACATGGTGCAGATCTCGCTGTTCGGCGTGATCGCCGGGCTCATGGCGCTGATCGCGATCAGCGTGCTCTTCGCGACGTCGGAGTACCGGCGCGGGATGATCCGCACCACGTTCCTGGCCAGCCCGCGCCGCGGCCGGGTGCTCGCCGCGAAGGCCATCGTGCTGGGCGGCGTCACCTACCTGATCGGGCTGGCCGCAGCGGTCACCGCGTTCCTGATCACGCAGCCGGTCCTGCGCGAGCACGGCTTCGCCCCGCCGGCGTTCGCCAAGGAGTCCCTGACCGACCCGACCGTCATCCGGACGCTGCTGCTCACGGCCGCGTTCATGGCCGGCGTGGCGGTGTTCAGCCTCGCCGTGGGCACGATCATGCGCCGCAGCGCCGCCGCCATCACGACCGTCATCGTGCTGGTGATCCTGCCCGTCATCGTGGGCTCGCTGCTGCAGGCGGCGCCCGCGCGCTGGCTCATGCACGTCACGCTCGCCGGCGGGTTCGCCACCCAGCGCGCCAAGCCGCCGAGCGACACCCTCGTCGAGCCGTGGTCGATGATCGGCCCGTGGACCGGCCTCGCGGTCACCGTCGCGTACGCGGGCGCGGCGCTGCTGCTCGCGTGGTGGCTGCTGCGGCGGCGAGACGCGTGAGCGACCGCCTGCCCGGTGCGGCCGGGGTGGGCCGGGCGCTGCACGCCGAGTGGACCAAGCTGCGGACCCTGCCCAGCACCGGCTGGCTGCTGCTGGCCGCCGTCGGGTTCACCATCCTCGTCGGCTACGCGGCCGCGGCGACCCTGCGGCTGGGGGAGTGCGAGCCACCGCAGTGCTACGAGGACATCACGAAGATCAGCCTGGTCGGCGTCCGCCTCGGCCAGACGGCGATCGTCATCGTCGCGGTCCTGGCGGTCACCGCCGAATACAGCACCAAAATGATCAAGGTGACGCTCGCGGCGGTGCCGCGCCGGATGACCGTGCTGGTCAGCAAGCTCGGCGTCGTCACCGCGGCCGCGATGCTGGCCGGCGCGGCGGGCGTGCTCGGAGCGCTGCTCACCGCCCGGGTGGCGCTGCCCGGCAACGGCTTCACGGCCGCCAACGGCTATCCGCCGCTGTCGCTCGGCGACCACCTGACCCTGCGGGCCGCCGGCGGCAGCGTGCTTTACCTGGGCCTGATCGGCGTGCTGGGCGTCGGGGTCGGCCTGCTGGTCCGGGACACGGCCGGCGCCGTCACCGCCGTGCTGATGCTCCTGTACGGCTCGCCGATGCTCGCCCTGCTGATCTCCGATCTGCGCTGGCAGCACCGCATCCACCGGTACTCGCCGATGGACGCCGGGCTGAGCATCCAGACGACCCGGGACTTCGCGGCCGCACACATCGGGCCGTGGGCGGGCCTCGGCGTACTCGCGGCCTATGCGGGCGCGGCCGTCGTGGCGGGGGCGATCGCCCTGAAGTTCCGCGACGGCTGAACGAGGGCCCGGCCGGGGCCGTCCGTTCCCGGGTGAACTCATCAGTGGATGGCATGGTCGAGGCCTCGTCCGGAGTCGAACCGGAAAGGGTCACCCGCTTTGCAGGCGGGGCGCTCCGCCGGGAACGCCACGAGGCCGTGACGCCGGCCCGCGAGTCGCGGGCCGGCGGTGTTGCGTGCCCCCGGCTGGACTTGAACCAGCGGCCTCGACGCTCGGAACGTCGCGCTCTGTCCCGCTGAGCTACGAAGGCATGGTGCGGGCGGAGGGATTCGAACCCGCTCAGCGCGAAGCACCTGGGTTACAACCAGGCCCGACTCTCCAGCGTCGGCGCGCCCGCATGTGGTGAACTGATCGATCTCACGCCCTGGGTGGCATTCGAGCTACCAGGGGGCATGCGCAGCGCGGACGGGGTTCGAACCCGCAACCTCCCGGGTGAAAACCGGGCGACTCTTCCTGTTGGTCCACCGCGCCTTGGTGGTCATCCGGTGAGGCTCCGGACGAGGTGGTCGATCACCTGAGCCGCTCGTCCGGGATCGTCGGCGAGCGGGCCGAGTCGGTCGTACATGGGGAACGAGGTCACGGCCACGGCGGCGGCCAGCACGTCGCCGGTGGCGAACGCGGCCGCCGGTGCGGCCTCCGCGGCCAGGCGTTCCAGGAGTTGCCGTAGCTGGTTCTGCCGCCACTGCTCGCGCTGCGTCAGCGCGGCCGCCACGTCCTGGTCGACGGCGGCGAGCCCGAACATCGGCCGGAGGAGGTCGCGCTCGGCGTGCCAGAAGTGGCAGGTCCGCCGCACGATCGCGGCGCACGCGCCGGTGGCGGTCAGGTGCCGGGTGTCGCTGAGTAGCTGATCCATCTGGGCCCGCTCGGCGAGGTCGGTGAGCACCGCCTCGAGCAGGCCGCGCTTGGAGCGGACCTGGTTGTAGACCGTTATCGAGACCTGGTTGCCCGACGGCGCGGCGCATCGCAGGCGGGTGGAGTCCCGGGCCGACGACCTGCCCGGCTGGGTCTACCCGACCTGGGAACAGGTGCAACAGGCCAGGCTGGGGTACCAGCCCCGCTCCGACGATCGGCTGACCCTGGACACCACCGGGCCGGCGGAGAACTCGTACCGGGAACTCGTCACGTTCCTGCGGCTGGCGGCCCCCGGGCGGGGCTCGAACCCGCAACCGTCGCCTTAGAAGGGCGCCGCTCGATCCGGTCGAGCTGCCGGGGGAGGGGACGCGCCGTCGCGGCGTGACGGCGCATGGCGGAGGAGGGCGGGGTCGAACCGCCACGGGCGGCAAAGCCCCAACCGTTTTCGAGACGGCGGCCGGCGCCAACTATCGGCTGGCTCCTCCAGGGTTTGCCGGGCCAGTCAGATTCGAACTGACGGCTTCTCGCTCCCAAAGCGAGCGCGCTGACCAAGCTGCGCCATGGCCCGTTGATCTTGCGTGCCTCCACGAGGACTCGAACCTCGGACCGCCGGATCCGTAATCCGGTGCTCTATCCGCTGAGCTACGGAGGCGTCGTCTCGCCGGCAGGATTCGAACCTGCGCCCTCCTCGATATCAGCGAGGCGCCCCTACCAGCTGGGCCACGGCGAGAAACATGAAGCGGAGGGTGAGGGGATCGAACCCCCGCAGGACCCGCGGCCCTGTCGACGGCATAGCAAGCCGCAGCCTTCCCACTCGGCCAACCCTCCAGGTACGCGCCGACGACGGGAATCGAACCCGCGACCCTCCGCTCGACAGGCGGATGCTCTACCACTGAGCTACGTCGACATGTGGACCCGGTCGGATTCGAACCGACAAACCTTCGCTGTGCAAAAGCGCTGCTCTACCGTTGGAGCTACAGGCCCGAAATGTGCTGTTGCGTGCCCGGAGCAGGATTCGAACCTGCACTGCCCGCGTCCTGGGCGCGGTGCCTCCTGCCAGTTGGGCTACCCGGGCATGGGTGTGGCCGGCGGGACTCGCACCCGCATCATCGATCGCCGCCGTCGGCGGCCTGGCGTGCCCTCGGCGCGATTCGAACGCGCACCGTACGGTCCCTCAGACCGCTGCCTCTGCCGTTGGGCTACGAGGGCATGAGCTGCGAGCGGAGGATTCGAACCCCCATTGCCCGGTTCAGAGCCGGGCGTGCTGCCGATTGCACCAGCTCGCATCGCCCGGGCCGGCGGGGGTAGCGGTTCCCGCCGGCCCGGATCTTCGGCAATGTCATCGTCGGTACCGCTGGACTCGAGCGGCTGCGGGGAGTCGAACCCCGGTCTCCGCCATGGCAAGGCGGCGCACTGACCGTTGTGCTACAGCTGCGGAACACGCGCCGCCGCGGCGCGCGAGAGCCTTCGGCGGGGCTCGAACCCGCGCTGCCCGCCGTACCGGGGCGGGGCCCGACCCGTCGGGCGAAGGCGTGCGTTGCTTGGTGCGTCGCCCGTCCGGGGGTTGAACCCGGTCTTCCGGATTGAGAATCCGGTGGTCTACCTGCCTCAGCCTCACGGGCGCTGAGCCCGGCGCGTCGCCGCGCCGGGCGGTGCCGCCCGGGTCTTCCCGGCCGGGCACCCCGGGTGGGCCCGAGAATCTCGCTGTGCCCACGCCGGATAATCACCGGCGGCCTCAGGAATGAGGGCGCCGGATATACATGCCATCCACTGTTGAGTTAACAAAAACCAATTCCACTGAACGAATTCAGGGCACGCACGGGCGGCGGGATTCGAACCCGCAACCTTCGGTTTTGGAGACCGGTGCTCTATACCGTTGAGCTACACCCGTAGGACAATTCTGGAACGAAAAAACCGCCCGTCCCTCGGCTGCAGAGGTGGGCGGCGTAGACGCAGATACAGCTGCGCTACCCGCTCCACCGCTCCAGGTCACGACTGGGTTCGCAACCTCGCCGGTGCAGTCTCGCCGTCGCGACGGTCATGGTTAGCCGATAATCCGACGCCCACGGTTGGGCAATTGCGCAACTCGGCTGCCACGACATGACGGTTCAACTCCTCTCGGAACTCTCGGTGCGGTATCGCCATCCAGGATGGCCGATCGTGCTGCATCCGTCAATGGCTTTGTGGTCCGGATTCGAACCCCGCCGCTGGCGTTGAGATCACTCTGCCCTAAACCCCGGAATGCCCGCCAGTGATTTATCGCTACTGATCGTCGGCCACCGTTGAGCCTTTTCCGGCGCGGCCCGGGCGGCAGCGCCCGGCCCGAGGCCAGGTTGAAGATCGGACCGCGACAGCCGCAATGTCACGCAGCGACGACCACCGCACCTCGCCGATGTTCTCCCCGGCGAGGTCCTCGTGGGACCGGGTGACGCGGGTTCAGCGAGGGCATGCCCGGCACTCTCGCCGACGGGCTCGACATTGCCGTGCCCGGCCGGGCAACCGGACCGGGACGCAACCGGTCTGATACGGGTGACAGCTCAAGCCGGCAGAGGGAGCGTCCGTGGCTGCGGACATCGACATCGAACTGCATGCGTTCGTCGAGGCGAGATACCTGCACCTGCGCCGCACCGCGTACCTGCTGTGCGGTGACTGGCACCGGGCCGAGGATCTCGTGCAGACCGCGCTGGCCCGGGTGGTGGTCGCGGCCCGGCGGCGGGCGATCGACAACCTCGACGCGTACGCCCGGACCGTGCTGACCCGGGTCTATCTCGACTATCGGCGCCGTCATCCGTGGCGGCGGGAGCGGCCGCTGGCGGAGCCGCCCGAGCAGCCGGCCACCGACGGCGACCGGGCGCTGTCGCTGACGGTCCTCGCCGCCCTCCGGGCGCTGCCGCCCCGGCAGCGCGCGGCGGTGGTGCTGCGCTACTGGGAGGACCGCAGCACCGAGGAGACGGCGGAGGCGCTGGGCGTCGCCGCCGGCACCGTCAAGAGCCAGTGCGCGAAGGCCCTGGCGACCCTGCGCGGATCGCTCGCCGTCATCCGGCCGGAGCTGTCGTTGAGCCTCGCTCAACCCGCCCCGGCCGCGGAACGCTCGTCGAACGGAGGAGGAGAAAAGTGACAGGAGTGCACGACCTCAGAGGCCTGCTGGAGCGGGCGACGACCGACGCGCCGCCACCCGAGGCGGGCTCGGCGGAGGTGTTCGGCCGCGCCAGGTCGATCCAGCGGCGCCGCCGGCTGGGTGCCGGCCTCGCCGGAGCCGGCACGCTCGGCGTGCTGGTCGCGGTCGCGGCGACGCTCTCCGGCCCGGCCGCGGTCCCGGATCCGGCCGGCGGCGTGGCCCCGGCGACGGCCGCGCCGCCCACGACGGCGCCGACCGCGCCGACGGTGCTCGAGACCCTGCGCGATCTGCTGCCGCCGGGCGCGCGGGCCGGCCAGGAGGAGGAGACGAGCGGGGGTTTCGCCGGTCTGGTGGTCACCGACCCGGCGGGCCGCACCGCGGTGCAGGTCAACGTCCAGCCGGGTTTCACCCATTCCGGCAAGACCACCGTGTCGCAGCTTCTCGACCGCTACGACTGCGCGAAGCGAACGGATCCGCACGGCACCGATTGCACCGCGACGACGTCGCGCACCGGGACCCGGATCCTGTCCATCGACGGTCCCGCCGATGAGGGCGGCCCGGCGGAGATCGTCCGGCGCCAGGTCGACGTCCTCGGGCCCGACGGGCTCAGGGTGGTCGTCACCGCCTGGAACGCCGTCGACGTCAAAAACGGCCCCGTCACCCGATCGGCGCCGGCGCTGACCGGCCGTCAGCTCCAGCAGATCGCCACCAGCACGCGGTGGAGTTCGGCGAACGCGGCTCCACCTGCCTCGCCGGGCGGCGCCCCGAGCTAGGTGGTCCGGTGTGGATGGCGCATCGTCCCCGGCGGATGAGGAGGAAACGTCCTTGCTGCCGGGCGGCGAATCGTGGCGGCCCGTTATGCGGCTTTGGGTGGTGCGCGACTCGCCGCGCGGACCCCCGAAGGAGCATCGAATGATTGACATGCGTGTTCGCGTCGGGAGGGTGATGCCGGCGCCGTCGGCGGCCGCTTGAATCACCGCAGGCATGACGCCGGTCGTGCCATCGCCCAGGCGACCCGAACGCGTGAAGGAAGTGGCGCGATGCGTAAGCGGATGCGAGGCATCGCCCTCGCCGCGGTGCTGATCCTGGAGGCGGGCTCGGTCGTCGGTGTGAACGCCGAGGCGTCCGGCCCGGCGGCGGCGGCGCCGGCCGCCCCGGCGGGCGGGTTCACCTACAACGGCGACACCGGCCCGGGTTTCTGGGCCGACCTCGACCCGGCGAACGCGCTCTGCGGCAGCGGCACCAGCCAATCGCCGATCAACATCAGCCACGTGCGGATCGACCCGAGACTCCGGCGCCTGAAGCTGGCCCTCGCGGCGACGCCGATCTCCCTGGTCAACAACGGGCACGCGATCGAGGAGGAGATCGAGTCACCGAACACCCTGACGCTGAACGGCGTCGTGTACACCTCGGCTCAGTTCCACTTCCACACGCTCTCGGAGCACACCATCGGCGGGCGGCGCGGCGCGATGGAACTGCACGCCGTGTTCGCGGGTCCGGCCGGGAGGACCGCCGTCGTCGGCATGCTGTTCACCGTCGGGCACGAGAACGCCTTCCTCGACGAACTCACCTCGGCCGGCCTGCCGAGGCACACCGGCGACCACGTGACGTCCGAGGCGGAGATCAACCTCGCCGACGGGCTGACCGACACCGCCGAGTACTACATGTACTCCGGATCCCTCACCACGCCGCCGTGCACGCAGGGGGTGACCTGGTTCGTGCTCAAGGGCGAGGCCCAGATGTCCAGCGCCCAGTTCCAGGCCTTCCAGGACATCCTCGGCAACGACTTCCGGCCGCTCCGCAGCGTCAACGTCCGCGTGGTGTCCGCCACCGCCAAGGGCGGCCGCGGCCACGGGCATTAGCCGGGCCAAAGACCGCGGCGCACCTCCGACGAGTCGGAGATGCGCCGCGGGTTCGAAGCTGTTCGGTCAGTGCACCATGATCGGGGTCTCGGCGCGGTCACCGTCGGTGCCGCTCTCCTGCTGCGCGGGCATGCGCTTGCGGGGCAGGAAGGCGATCGGGATGAACGTCGCCAGTACCAGCACGAAGCCGACCGTGAACGTCGTGGCGAACGAGTCGGCCATGAACTGCAGGCCGCGCTCGATGACCGACGGCTCGACCGGCAGCGGCGTGCCCTGCTGGCTGGCGAACGCGGCGCCGACCTCGGTGATCGGCTCGCCCGTCTGCGGGTTGATCAGGCCGGGGATCGGGGCCGACTCGTTGAGCTGGCTGGTGAGGATCACGGACATGGTCGCGGAACCGATCGAGCCGCCGATCTGCTGGAGGATGTTCACCAGCGTGGAGCCGCGCGCCACATCGTGGCTGGACAGGGTCCGCAGCGCCGACGTCATGATCGGCATCATCGTGCCGCCCATGCCGAGGCCCATCACGAACAGCGAGCCGCACAGCACCACGTACGAGGTGTCGGTGCCGACCTGGGTGAACGTGAAGAAGCCCGCGGCGATGAGCGCCATCGCGAACGGCACGGTCCGGCCCACCGGGATCTTGTCGGCCAGCGCGCCGGCGATCGGCATCGTCAGCATCGCGCCGATGCCCTGCGGCGCCATCAGCAGGCCGGCGTTGAGCGTCGACTCGCCGCGCACCTGCAGGAAGTAGCTCGGGAACAGCAGGCCGGCACCCATGAACGCGATGATGAACACGAACAGCGAGATGGAGGCGACGGTCAGGTTGCGGTTGGCGAACAGCCGCAGGTCGAGCAGCGGGTGCTTCGGCTTGAACGAGTACAGCACGAACCCGATCACCAGAAGGCCACCGACGAGCATCGGGATCCAGACCTTGTTGGCGGTGATGCTGCTGGTCTCCGGCAGCGACGAGACGCCGAACAGGAAGAGGGCGAGGCCGGGCGACAGCATCAGCATGCCGATGAAGTCGAACGACTCCGACGGCTGCGGGTTGTCCTTCGGCAGGGCGAGCGCGGCGTAGACGAGCGCGATCGCGCCGATCGGCACGTTGATCAGGAACACCCAGTGCCAGCTGTGCGCCTCGATCAGCCAGCCGCCGAGGATGGGGCCGGCGATCGGGCCGAGCAGCATCGGAACGCCGAGGACCGCCATGAGCCGGCCGATCCGCTGCGGGCCGGCCGCGCGCGTCATGATCGTCATGCCGATCGGCATGAGCATGCCGCCGCCGAGGCCCTGCAGCACCCGGAAGGCGACGAGCTGTTCGATCGAGTCGGCGGTGGCGCAGAGCACCGAGCCGAACGTGAACAGCACCAGGGCGAGCATGTAGACGCGCTTGGTGCCGAACCGGTCGGCGGCCCAGCCGCTGAGCGGGATCACCGTCGCGAGCGCCAGGGTGTAGCCGGTCATGGTCCAGGCGACCTCGGCGTACGTGGCGTCGAACACCCTCTGGAACGTCGGAAGCGCGACGCTGACCACGGTGATGTCGAGGATCGACATGATCGCGCCGAGGACCACCACGCCGGCGATCTTGAATACGGCGCCGTCCAGCTTCGCGGGCGGTGCAATGGCTTGATCGGTCACAAAGAGCTCCATGTTTCGTAGGGCCGACTGCCACCCGCGGCACATCGAGTGCCGGGCCGCGCGATGCAGGAGACCATGGTGTCACTGCGGCGGGGCCGCGATCATCCAGTTTTCCCAGCATTCCAGGGGTGACCACACCATGGGACGGACGGTGACCGACAGCACAGTCACTCACGGGCGACACGGGTGGTATATGGGGCGCCCTGGACCCCGTTGCTGACTTATGCCGCTTTCAAGAGGTAGGACCGTTGGGCCCGGCTCGGTGTGATGTGCACCATGTGGGGGGCGTGACGCCGGGCCGCCGCGGCCGGCCTGAGCTCCTTGTCGGGTTCCCGGCGCATTCGATCATTACTCGTAGCGTGTTGGTACCGTTCCGCGCGGCCTTGATCACGAGGTCTTCTCGTACGCGGAAGGGGGTTCGCCGTGGGGTTGTGGGACAAGCTCAAGGGTGAGCTGATCGACATCATCCAGTGGACCGACGACAGCCGGGACACCATCGTGTGGCGGTTCCCTCGCTACGAGAACGAGATCAAGATGGGCGCCAAGCTCGTCGTGCGGGAGTCGCAGGTCGCCGTCTTCGTCAACGAGGGCCGGATCGCCGACGTGTTCCAGCCCGGCACGCACACCCTGACGACGCAGAACCTGTCGATCCTTGCCACGCTCAAGGGCTGGAAGTACGGCTTCGAGTCGCCGTGGAAGGCCGAGGTGTACTTCGTCAACACCCGGCAGTTCACCGACCTCAAGTGGGGCACCCAGAACCCGGTCATCGTCCGCGACCCCGAGCTCGGCGCGGTGCGGCTGCGGGCGTTCGGCGCCTTCTCGATGCGCGTCGTCGATCCGGCCCTGCTGCTGCGGGAACTGGTCGGCACCGACGCGCAGTTCCGCACCGAGGAGGTCCGGGAGTACCTGCGCCAGCTGGTCGTCGGGCACCTCGGCAGCGCCCTGGCCCGGGCCGGCGTGCCGGTGATCGACCTCGCGGCCCAGCAGCTGTCCATCGGCAACACCCTCGCCGCGGTGCTCACCGACGAGCTGACGCCCAACGGCATCGCGATCGCGAAGTTCATCATCGAGAACATCTCGGTCCCGCCCGAGGTGGAGGCGGCGCTGGACAAGCGCGGCTCGATCGGCGTGGTCGGCGACCTCGACGCGTACACGAAATTCCAGACCGCGAACGCGATCGGGGACGCGGCCGGCAGCACCGGTGAGGCCGGCTCCGCGATCGGACTCGGCCTGGGCATGGCCGCCGGTCAGCGCGCCGTGCAGTCGATGACCACCCCGTCCGCCCCGGCCGGGCCGCCGCCCCTGCCCGCGGCCGAGTGGTTCGTCGGCGCCGACGGCCGGCAGCTCGGCCCGTTCGACCCGGCCGCGCTGGCCGGGCAGGCCCGCTCGGGCGCGCTGACCCGGGACACCCTGGTCTGGCGCAACGGCATGGCCGGGTGGATCGCCGCCGGCCAGGTGCCCGAGCTGGGCGCCGCGTTCGCCGCCGTCCCGCCGCCGCTGCCGCCTCGGTGAACCAGTACCCGTGCTCCACCTGCGGAGCCAACGTCGAGTTCGCGCCGGGCACCACGGTGCTGAAATGCCCGTACTGCAGCGCGGAGACGCCCCTGGTGCCGACCGGCGCGCGGGTGCGCGAGCACTCGTACGCCCAGTTCGCCGGTCTGCGCCGGGTGCCGGTCGCGGAGCTGGCCGCGTACACGTTCACCTGCCGCGGCTGTGGCGCGGTGACCCAGAGTGACAAGGTCTCGGACCGGTGCCAGTTCTGCGACGCGCCGCTGGTCGCGGACACCACCGCCGGCGACATGGTGGCACCCGAGGCGGTGCTGCCGTTCAGCGTGGACCGGCCCACCGTGCGGGAGGCGTTGCGCGCCTGGGCGGCGTCGCGCTGGTTCGCGCCGAACTCGCTGAGGACGGTGACCGAGGCCGAGTCCGCGCACAGCACCTACCTGCCGCACTGGACCTACGACGCGCGGACCCGGTCGCACTACACCGGCCAGCGCGGCGAGCACTACTGGGACACCGAGACCTACACCGACAACGGCGAGACCAGGACCCGCCAGGTACGCAAGACGAGGTGGCATTCGGCGTCCGGCACCGTGGCCCGCGACTTCGACGACGTGCTGATCGCCGGGACCGGCCGGGTGGCGCCGAAGCATCTCAGCAAGCTGGAGCCGTGGCCGCTGCCGCAGGCGCAGCCGTACCGGCCGGAGTTCCTGGCCGGCCACGAGACGCTGCGTTACGAGGTGGAGCCCGAGGCCGGGCTGGAGACCGCGAAGACCCGGATGGCGACGGTGATCGACCGGGACTGCCGCGACGACATCGGCGGCGACGAGCAGCGGGTCTCCTCGGTGCGGACCAGCTACATCGACGTCACGTTCAAGCTGATGCTGCTGCCGGTGTGGCTCGCCTGCTATCTGCACGCCGGGAAGACGTACCAGGTCATGATCAACGGCCGCACCGGCGCTGTCGCCGGGGAGCGGCCCTACAGCGCCGCCAAGATTGCCGCCCTGTCCCTCGCGGTCGCGGCGCTGATCGCGGCGATCGTGGTCGCGGTGATGCTGTCGCGGCAGTGACGCGGCGGCTCAGGCGGGATCTCCGGAGGGTCGGTCGGCGGTGCCGATGGTCAGGAACGGGATCGGGCAGTCGGCGCAGGTGCAGTCGGTGAGGCTGTCGCAGCGGGCGTCGACGACCTCCGCGAGCGTGGCGCGGATGGTGGTGAGGTCGGCGATCCTCCGGTCGATCTCGGCGATCTTGCCGATGGCCCGCTCGCGCAGGTCGGGAGGCGGGTGCCGGCGCCGGCCCGTGTCCAGGAGTTCGGCGACCTCGTCGAGGGTGAATCCGAGCCGCTGGGCCGTCTTGATCACGCGGAGGAGGGCGACGGTGCCGGGCGGGTAGAGCCGGTGGCCGCCGTTCGAGCGGTGCGGCTCGGCCAGCAGGCCGCGGCGCTCGTAGTAGCGCAGCGTCTGGATGTTGACCCCGGCCCGTTCCGCGACCTCGCCGGTCCGCAGACTCATCGGTTTCGCAGGCCTGCGGCGGCCCGCCGGGTCAGGGATGCGAGCACGCCGGCGTGCGCGGGCGGCACCTCGATGTCGAGGACCACGGCCTCACCGTCGGTGGCCTGCGCCGTGGTGGTGGTGAGGGTGAAGAACGAGCAGCACTCGGTCTCGCGCGCGGCCAGGTCGCGTACCCGTGCCGCCAGGCCGGCCGCGCCGGTCAGGTGCAGCCGGGCGCGGGTGGCGTCGACCGGGTCGACCCGGTGCACGGCCGTGGCGAACAGGTCGCCGAACTCGGCCAGCCGGACCGGCCGCTCGGCGGTGGGCAGCGTGCACGCCTCGGGGACGTCATACATCGCGGGCTCCTTCGAGCAGGTGATTCCGGCGCCGCGTGGCGCCGTCCGTTCGACGGTAAACCTGTACCTGGGTACCGGATGCAATCACTTTCCGGCGAGCGGGGAACGGACGTGGAACGTGCTGTCGGCGCGGAAGCCGGCGGTGCCGTCGGACCGGTCCACCCACAGGTCGTCGCCGACATGGCGCAGGAACCAGCCCGGATAGTTCTGCGACTCGAGGACGACCGAGCCCGCGGCGGAACCCTCGCGGGGGCAGAACGTCGCATCGCCGCGGAAGAGCACGGTGCCCTCGTCCGGGCTCGACCGCAGCCGCCACGACGAGTGCCGCAGGTAGCGCCCGTCGGGCGTGCGCAGGGAGAAGCACTCCGGGTTCGACAGGCCGGCGACCACCTCGAAGGTGGCCGCCTCGTCGTCCGTCCCGGCCGTCGCCAGCGTGCCGAACTCACCGGTGATCGTGACGAAACGGCCCGCGGCGTCGGCCGATTCCAGCGACACCGTCCCGGTGGGCAGCAGCCCGGCGCCCGCGGCCGAGGGCGCCGCGAGGGCCGGCGGGCCGGCGGGCGAGGCGTGGGACCAGCCGGCCACGGCCACGGTGATGCCGACGGCCAGCGTCACCGCGAAGACCGCGGACCCGACCGACCACGCCGCGACGGCGAGGGGCCGATCACGCATCTCACATCACCGACCTTCAGCCGGGCCATCCTGGCGCTCGGGGTGACTGTGGACGACGCGGACCGGCCAGTCAACCACCGCGTTCTGGATCTGTCTCCCGGCCGATGTCCTGGTGCGGCCGGCGCGCCTACCATCGGCGCTCATGATGATCGCCCCGGTCGCCGGCTTCCTGCTCGGATTCCTCGACTTCGTCTGGATCAAGTACGTTCCGTTCCCGTTCGGCGGGCTCGGGAACTCGATCGCGGTCTGGGCGGTGGCCGCGTTCCTGCTGACCTTCTACGCCCGGTGGAGCATGCCGCGCGCCGTCATCGGGGCGATCGTCTTCCTCGTCGTCGCCGTGCCGAGCTACTACCTGGCGGCGGCGCTGATACAGAACGACGACTGGTCGAACCTGTATTCGCCCTTCGCCCTCCTGTGGATGGGTCTCGGGGTGGTCGCGGGCGCCGTCTTCGGCGCCGGTGGCGTCGTCGCCCGCGGCTCCTCGCGATGGCGGGTACCGGCGCTCGCGCTGCCGGCCGCGATCCTGTTCGCGGAGGTCGCCCTCCAGTGGTCCGGCGGGCACCTCGGATATGTGAGCGTCCTGGTCGCCCTGGCGCTGGGTGTCACGCTCGCGATCGCGCGGACCTGGCGGGAACGCGGCCCGGCGCTGGCGTACGCGATGCCGTTGAGCGCGGCCGGATTCATGCTGCTGCTCGCAAGTGGATTCGGCCGGTAGGGTGCGGCGTCGGCTCCGGCAACGTCGACGCCTGGATGGATCAGGACGGCGGCACCGGGTACGCCCGCCTCCCGATCGGCGGGTCCGTCACCCGCTGAGGCCGAGCGGGAATTCGCGGACGGTGCGCCAGCTGTCGGGTCGCATCGTCCCGGCGATGAGGTGGACCACGTCGACGGCCGCGCGGATCGGCAGGAACGCGCCGATAGCGTCGGCGGCCTCGGTGAGCGCCGGCTTCGGCGCGTTGTGACCGAACGTCAGGTGCGGCACGACGTCGTCGAAGGCGCCCTCGTAGGGCGCCGCCTCGGGGAAGCGCCGCCACACCGCGGTGGTGAGCGCCCGAAACGGCTCGTCGGGGGTGGGGGCCAGCCAGGCGACCGTGTCGCCGAACCACCGTACGCGGGTGAAGTCGGCGGTGAACGACGGCACCGACGCGACGGCCTCGCCGACGGCGGCCAGCAGGTCGTCGTCGAGGCGCTCGGGCGCCAGGAACGGGGACAGGACGGTGACGTGCGCCGGCACGCCCCAGCCCGCGGCCCGGTCCAGCGCCGCCCGCCAGCGGCCGACCGCCTGCTCCGCCTGCGGTATCGGCACGATCAGCGCTGACTGCGTTGGCTGCATCGTGGAATTCTCCGGCGCCGATCCGGCGGAGTCCACCGGCTAACGCGCGGCGCTCGACGTCCGGCCCGATCGACGGTGATCATCGTCACGGTGTGGAAGTTCGTGATCGGAATGGTTGCTGTTGCCGGCATGACGACTACTCCTCTCAGCCCCGCCAGTGCGCTGCTGCGGCCGGTGACCGCCGGCGCGTTGCAGGCGCCCAACCGGATCTGGATGGCGCCGCTGACCCGGAACCGGGCGAACCCGGACGGCACGCCGAACGCCCTGCAGGCCGAGCACTACGCCCAGCGCGCCGGTGCCGGCGTCATCATCACCGAGGGAAGCCAGCCCTCCGCAGTCGGCCAGGGCTACCCGAACACCCCGGGCCTGCACACCGACGGCCAGCAGGAGGGCTGGCAGCGCATCGCCGAGGCCGTGCACTCCGGCGGCGGGCGCATCGTGGTCCAGCTCATGCACGCCGGCCGGATCTCGCACAGCAGCGTCAACGGCGGCCGGACGCCGGTGGCGCCCTCGGCCGTTCGCCCCGCGGGCGAGGTGTTCACCGCGACCGGCCCGCAGCCCTTCCCCGAGCCGCGCGAGCTGCGGACCGACGAGCTGGCCGAGGTGGTCGCCGAGTTCGCCTCCGCGGCCCGCCGCGCGGTGGCGGCGGGCCTGGACGGCGTGGAGCTGCACGCCGCGAACGGCTACCTGCTGCACCAGTTCCTCGCGGACGGCGTGAACCGGCGCACCGACGCCTACGGTGGCTCGCCGCAGAACCGGGCCCGCTTCGTCGTCGAGGTCGCGGCCGCCGTGAGCGCCGCGATCGGCGCCGACCGCGTCGGGATCAGGATCTCCCCGCTGAACCCGTTCAACGACATCACCGAGGACGACGCGTCCGTGTACGAGGTGCTCACCACCCAGCTCGCCGAGCTGGGCCTTGCTTACCTCCACGTGCTGGCCGAGCCGGGGGACCCGATCATCGGGAAGCTGCGCGCGATCTGGCCGTCCACGCTCGTGCTCAACACCGGCTTCGGGGCGGAGTCGGACCGCGACCAGCTCGACCGGCTCATCGCCGACGGGGTGGCCGACGCGGTGTCGGTGGGACGCCAGTTCATCGCCAACCCGGACCTGGTGCGGCGCTGGACGCTGGGCGCCGAGCTCAACGAGCCGGACCCGGCCGGCTTCTACGGCGGCGGCGCGCAGGGCTACACGGACTACTCCGCCCTGTCCTGATCCTCCGGTGCGGCGGGCGGCGGCGGTTCCGCGAAGTAGTCGCGGAGCATGGCGATCCGCCCGCCGCGCAGGCGGAAGATCTGCACGAGCGACGTCGTCGTCCGCCGCCCGTCGGCCTGGTCGAAGGCGACGTCGATCTCGGCGATGAACGCCTCGGGGTCAGCCGTGTCATGCAGGATGTAGGCGGAGCGTTCCACGTTCATCGCGCCCTGGTCGGTCAGCTGCCCGTGGTACAGGGCGACTCCGGCCCGGATCGCCTCGCGGCCGACCAGGCGCCGGCGCAGCGGATGGCCGTCGGGAACCAGCGGCGCGTCGAGCACGCCGTCCTCGGTGAACATCGCGGCGACCGCGTCCGGATCCCGGGAAATCGCACCGGCGTACACGTAGCGTTCGAAGACTTCCCTGTGCGTAGGTTCCACCCTTAACCCTAGCCTGCTTCGGAGGGATCTCGATGACTCACCGGGGGCGTGCGCCGCGGTTCGGCGCGCTCGTCACGCCCGGCGCCGAAGCGCTCCCGCTCGCGCGGCGGGCCGAGGAGCTCGGCCTCGACCTGGTCGCCGTCCCCGACGCGGGCGAGGCGCTCGACACGTGGACCCTGCTCGGGTGGATCGCCGGCCGCACCGATCGGATCGGCCTGCTCGCCGGGCTCGAGGTGTCCGACCGGGAGCCGGCCGTGCTCGCCCGCTCGGCCGCCACCCTGGACCTGCTCACCGGCGGCCGGCTGGAGCTCGCCCTGACCGGGGAGCCCGGCGCGCTGGGCGAGGCCGTCGAGATCATCCGGGGTGTGCTCGACGCCGGCGAGGCCGGACCCGTGCGCCACCTCGGCAAGCACTACCGGGTGCCGCAGGCCCAGCGCGGCCCGCTGCCGGCACACCGGATCCCGATCATGATCTGCGGAAGCGACCCGGCGCTGGCGCGCCTCGCCGGGCTCACCGCGGACGGATACTGGGGGCCCGAGGCCGGCGCTATCCTCGACGACGCCGCGGCCGGCGCCGGGCGCGACCCCGCCGAGCTGCGCCGCATCGCGGTCGTGCCGCCCGCGGTGACCGTCGCCGAACTGACCGCCCTGGCGGCAGACACCATCCTGATCCGCACCGACGACCCCGACGACCTGCGGCGCTTCGCCGAGCAGACCGCCGGGCTCCGGCCGGCCGATCCGGCGCCGGCTCTCCAAAGATCCTCATCGGTACGCGCGAAGCGCCGCACCGGCATCGACTACGACAACCTCCCCGCCGCCCTGGCCGAAACCGCCGTGGAACCGGGGGACCTCGACTACGCCCGGGTCCGCTCGACGTACCTGCGCGGCGGCGCTCCCGGCCTGGTGCTCCGGCCCCGCACGACCGGCGAGGTGGTGGCGGCGCTCGGCTACGTACGGGCCCACCCCGGCCTGCCCTTCGGGCTGCGCAGCGGCGGCCACGGCGTCAGCGGACGGTCCACGAACGACGGCGGCCTGGTGGTCAGCCTCGCGGCCCTCGACTCGATCGAGATCCTCGACGAGGGCCGGCGCCTCGTCCGGATCGGGCCGGGCGCGCGCTGGACGAGCGTCGCCGACGCGCTGAAGCCGTACGGCTGGGCCCTGAGCTCGGGCGACTACGGCGGCGTGGGCGTCGGCGGCCTGGCAACGGCCGGCGGGCTCGGCTGGCTGGCCCGCAAGCACGGCCTGACGATCGACCGCCTGCGCGCGGTCGAGATGGTCCTGGCCGACGGCGCGGTGGTGCGGGCCTCGGAGGCAGAGAACCCGGACCTGTTCTGGGCGGTACGCGGCGCCGGCGCCAACTTCGGCGTGGTGACCTCCTTCGACTTCGAGGCCGACGAGGTGGGCAGCGTCGGCTTCGCCCAGCTCGTGGTGGCCGCCGACGACCCGGCCGACCTGCTGGTCAAGTGGGGAGCGGCGATCGAGGCGGCGCCCCGGGACGTCAGCGGCCAGCTCATCATGGGCATGCCGCGCCCGGGCCGCCCGGCGTTCGCCCAGCTCATGTGCGTCGTCGACGCCGACGACCCGGAGACGATCATCGACCTGCTCCAGCCGATCGCCGCCGTCGCGCCGCTCTACCAGCAGCAGGTCAGCCTCGTGCCGTACGCCGAGGTCATGGCGAACGCGGCCGACGGCTACCACCAGGGTCAGGGCGACCCGGTCTCGCGATCCGGGCTGATCGAGCACCTCACCGGGGAATTCGGCCGGGCGGCGGCACGCCTGCTGGCCTCCGGCGCGGTCCACTGGTTCCAGATCCGCACGGTCGGCGGCGCGGTCGCGGACGTACCGGAGGAGGCCACCGCCTACGCCCACCGCTCCGCCAACTTCTCGGTCACCGTCATGGGCTCGTCGCAGCGCCGCGTGGACGCCGCCTGGCAGGACCTGTACCAGCACTTCGACGGCCTGTACCTGAGCTTCGAGACCGACCGGTCCCCGACCCGGCTCTCCGACGCGTTCCCGCCGGCCACCCTAGCCCGGCTGCGCGAACTCAAACGCCGCTACGACCCGGGCAACCTGTTCCGCGACAACTTC
Organism: Actinoplanes sp. NPDC026623; assembly: GCF_040638275.1. Taxonomy (NCBI): domain Bacteria; kingdom Bacillati; phylum Actinomycetota; class Actinomycetes; order Micromonosporales; family Micromonosporaceae; genus Actinoplanes; species Actinoplanes sp. NPDC026623. The sequence goes on from NZ_JBEZXZ010000119.1 coordinate 20,405, forward strand.
AACATTCCCGCCGAGGGGGAGCCGCGATGACCGATTACGGACACGACCTGCTGTTCGGCGCGTTCATCACGCCGACGGCCGCGCCAGCCTCGCAGCCGGTCGAGCTCGCCGTCGTGGCCGACCGGGCGGGGCTCGACCTGGCCACCTTCCAGGACCATCCGTACGTGTCACGCTTCCACGACACCTGGACGCTGATCTCGTACGCTGCCGCGCGTACCGAAAGAATCCGCCTCAGTGGCAATGTCCTGAGCCTGCCGCTGCGCGGACCGGCGGTGCTCGCCCGCAGCCACGCCTGCCTGGACCGGCTCACCGGGGGCCGGATCGAGCTCGCCATCGGCGCCGGAGCGTTCTGGGACGGCATCGAGGCCATGGGCGGGCGGCGCCTCACCGCGGGCCAGTCCGTCGACGCGCTCGGCGAGGCGATCGAGGTGATCCGCCAGGTCTGGGACGCGGACGAGGCGGGACCGGTGCGGGTCCGCGGCTCCCACTACGAGGTGTCCGGCGCCAAACGAGGCCCGGCGCCGGCGCACGACATCGGCATCTGGGTCGGTGCCTACAAGCCCCGGATGCTGCGGCTGATCGGCAGGGCGGCGGACGGGGTGCTGCCGTCGCTGTCCTACCTCGCGGGCGGCCCCGCGGACTACGCCGGCATCAACCGGCACATCGACGACAGCGCCGGGGAGTCCGGCCGCGATCCCGGCCGGATCCGCCGCCTGCTCAACATCAACGGGACCTTCTCCGCGCTGGGCCGGTCCTTTCTGGACGGACCGGCCGAGCAGTGGGCCGAGGACCTGGCCGGCCTCACACTGGAGTACGGCGTCAGCACCTTCATCCTGGCCACCGACGACCCGGCCGAGATCGAGGAGTTCGCCGCCGAGGTGGCCCCGGCGGTCCGGGAACTGGTCGCCGCCGAACGGGGGGATCAGCGTTCGTAGCCGAGCCCGCCCACCACTGTTACCTCCTGGCTGGTGAACTCGCCCGTGAGCATCGGCATGGCCTTGCCGATCGCCGCCTTGACCTCGGGAAGCTGCAGCGAGGCGTCGTGCTTCTCCTTGCTCAGCCACACCTCGCTCACCCAGATCGTGACGTCATCGGCGTCCGAGACGCTCACGACGTACAGGTGGCATCCGGCCGCGCGGAGCCCGTCGGCGCCGCTGACCAGCAGGTCGACCACGGCATCGCGGTGTCCCGGCCTGGTCTTCATCGATCCGATGTATCCGTAGGGCACGGCGACTCCTCACCCGGACTCCGACGCTTGATCGTCCAGCATAGAGCCGAGATCATTCCGCAGTCCGTCCGTCGGCTACCTGCGCGAAGCGTAACGTGAGTTGATCGGCCTGCGGCCTTCCGCCGAGACCGACCGGGAGTACGCGGCGGCCCGGAGGCCTGCCGGTTTCCCTGGGGCGACATGCCGCGTCCCGGTGCCAACGCCGGACGAACGCCTGGGCAGGGGTCGTTCCCGCACGATCGTCGAATTTGCACTCAAAGGCGAGCAATCGAGGTGATTTGTCACCATGGCATGGACAAGGCGTAACGTTCTGACGGCGACCGGCGCCGCGGCGGCCGTGATCGTTCTCGGTCCCGTTCGCGAGCCGGTGCAGGCCCACCCGCGCGCCGGCGCGGCGGCCTGGAACCACGACCCGGCCTCGCCGATCGGCCCCGGGCGCTGGGACGACCTCGGATACCCGGTCTGCGGGCGGGCCCGCGGCCAGTCACCCGTCGACATCCGGACCGGCCGCGTCGTCGCCCGCCGCGGCGCACCGCTGCAACTACGCTACGAAACCTCGGAGATGCTGGTCGCCAACACCGGGCACGCGGTGTCGGTGTCCATCCCGGCCCGCGTGCACGACAAGCTCCGGATCGGCGACGACGTCTACGAGCTTTCCGAATTCCACTTCCACGCGCCGTCCGAGCACACCTTCGACGGCCGGACGGCGGACGTGGAAGCACACTTCGTGCACACCGGCGCCGGCGGCGAATCGGCCGCGGTCGGAGTCCTCTACCGGCGCGGACACCACCCGAACCCCGTGCTCGACCAGATCCTCCGCTCCGCGTCGACCACGTCGGGAAAGGTGACCGACGCGGGCCCGGCCAACCCGGCCGACCTGCTGCGACACCTGCGGCTCGGCTCCTACTACGCCTACACCGGCTCGCTCACCACCCCGGGCTGCGCCGGCGGCCTGCGATGGTCGGTGCTCGCCGACGGCGGCGAGGTCTCGCCGGCCGCGGTCGCCCGCATGCATCAGTTGATCGCGCGGTTCCCCGACTACGGCGGTTATCCGGACAACAACCGTCCGGTGCAGCCGCGCAACGGCCGAACCATCACGCACATCCTTCCCGAGGTCCCCACGACGTAGCCCCAGGTCCGAAACCCGCCGGAGTTTCCTGGCGCGGCTGCGCACCATGGATGCATGACCACGTATCAGATCCACGCCCTCGAGCCCGCCGTCCTCGACCGGGCCCGCGCCGCGGCCGGCACCGAACGCTCGCTCGCCGCCGGCGGCGAGGCGCTGCGCTGCTGCCTGCGCGACGCCCGCGCCGGCGAGGCGGTGATGCTGTTCAACTACGAGCCGCCGCTGCCGCCCAGCCCGTACCGGGAGATCGGTGCGGTCTTCGCACACGCCGAGCCGTGCCCCGGCCGGGCCGACGACGGCGGCTATCCCGAAGAATGGCTCGGGCGCCCGCAGGTGCTGCGCGCCTACGACGCCCGGGGCCGAATCCATCCCGCCAGCCGGGTGCACGACGGCTCGGACCCGGAGGCGGCCATCGTCGCGGTGCTCACCGATCCTGAGGTCGTGCAGATCCACAGCCGCAACGTGGCGTACGGGTGTCTCATGCTCCGCATCCAGCGATAGGGCGGCAGGCTGCGTGCGGGTCCTTGCCCGGGGCCGCTACCACGGCGACCCGCTCGCGCGCCCGGTCCTCGAAAGGTCGGTCCGGTCATCCAGGCTCGATTCCGAGTTCCCGGATCAGGATCGACAGGGCCGCCGGATCGGCGAAGATGTACCCGGACTGGTCGTCGGTGTCGTGAACCTCGACGAAGACCCGCGGGTCCGTGTCGTCGCGCGGCGCCAGCCGGTCGGCGATCTCGAGGACCATCAGCGTGTCGAGGTACCGCTTGGACTGGTGCTCCAGGTGCCGGACGAGCTCGTCGCCGTTGACCAGCATCCGGATGCGCTCGCCGTCGGCCCCGTCGAGGAGCTCCACGTCGGTGATGGTCACCGCGCCTCCGCTGCTGGCAGCGAACCGGCCGAACAGGTCTCGGTAGCCCTCCAGCAGACCGTCCACTTTCGGGTGTACCCGAACGCCGGCGCCCCATTGCTCCATCATGTCGATGAGCGCACCGGCGATGCCTGCGCCGTAGTAGGACAACGGCTGATCGCGCAGGTCGTCCTCGGCCGGCACACCCGCTGCGACGATGCCGAGCTCCATCGCCCGGTCCGCCACCTGTCCCACCGTCGTCAACACCGCCATAGGTCTCCTCCGGTGTCCGCGTGTTCCGGGCGATGGTAGCGGGCGCCCGCAGCCGAGTCTGACGCGCTCATTGAGCCGCGATCCGCTGCGACGCAGCCCCACGGCCAGGTCGGCGCTGCAACGCGCGGACCTGCCGAAAATAGTGCGTCCGATCTTCGATGGAATCGACGCCGGGTTGCTGCCGTCAACGGAATCGTGGTCGTTCGGAGCTGGTTCGCGTTACAACCTGGAGCCGGGCACCGGTCAGCCGCTGCCAACGGCATCGAGGCGCTCGAACGGGCCGGGACCGTCGTACGACTTCGGTGCGGCGTCGAGGTGGCGAACCCGCAATTCATCCATGAGTTCCTCGAGGAACGCGAAGCCCGCGTCACGGATGAACTGTTGCCGCGCCCGGAGGTCGTCGGTACCCGGGCGCCAGTCGAGGCCCCAGTTGCCAACGGCACAGATGATCGGAAGCGTCTGGATGCCGGCTTCCGTGAGGCTGTAGCGGGCGCGCTGCCCACGGGCTGCGGTGCCGCGGGTGAGGATTCCCGCGTCGACGAGCCGCACGAGGCGGTCGGCGAGGATGTTCGACGCTATGCCCTCGATCGAACCGGTGAGTAGCGCCCGGAAGTAGCGACGGTCGCCGAAGATGATGTCGCGCAGCAGGAGCAGCGACCAGCGGTCTCCGAGTATTTCGACGGCGGCGTTGATCGGACACTCGGACCGTGGTCCCATCTTTTCTCCTTGACAGGCATCTCGCCCTCAATATAGTGATTGCAGAATGCAACCACTAGAGGAGGGTGCAGCATGGGGCGCTTCGTCTACTGGATGAACGTGTCGCTCGACCTGCGGATCGAGCAGGTCCCCGGTGACAACGGGGCCGGTGAGTGGCTGCGCATCGACGAGGAACTGCACCGCGAATTCAATGCGCGGGCCCGGAGCCTCGCGGCAATGGTCCAGGGCCGTGTCATGTACGAGACGATGGAGGAGTACTGGCCCCGGGCGCGCCAGGATGCGTCGCTACCCGACGTCATGCGCGAATACGGCGAGATCTGGACCGGCGCACCGAAGGTTCTCGTCTCCCGCACCCGCCACACCGCCGATCACAACACCCGGATCATCGGCGGGGCCGACGCGATCGACCAGCTCGCCGCCCTCCGGGCCGAGACCGACGGCCCGATCGGAGTCGGTGGTGCCACGGTCGCGACGCAACTGCTCCGAGCGGGCTTGCTTGACGAACTGCTGCTGTTCACCCATCCCACGGTCCTCGGTTTCGGCCGCCCGCTGTTCGACGACTACGACCATCCGATCGACCTCGACTTGATCGAGCAGCAGTCGTTCACGCAGGGCGTCACGATGCACCGGTACGCCGTCCAGGGCGCGAAATGCTGAGGCAGGTCGCGGAGGGTGTCCTGGTTCACCAGAGCGAGTTCATCCAGAGCAACGCCGTCGTCGTGCACGGCGCCGGCGTGTTGCTCGTCGACCCCGGGGTACAGGGTCACGAAATGGCCTGCCTCGCGGACGACCTGTCCAGTTCCGGCCAGACAGTCGCGGCGGGCTTCTCGACGCATCCGCACTGGGATCACGTCCTCTGGCACGCCGAGCTCGGTGCCGCCCTACGGTACGGCACGGCCCGCTGTGCGGCTTCCGTCCGGGATCAACTGTCCGAACCGAACGCGAAGGCCGACATCGCCGAACACCTGGCCGAGACGGAAATCGCCGGGCAGGTCCCGATGGACCTGTTCGGCCTCATCACCGCACTGCCCGCCGGCACGGCCCGGGTTCCCTGGAACGGCCCGGACGCCCGCATCATCGAGCATCAGGCGCACGCACCCGGCCATGCGGCCCTGTTCATCAAGGAACGCGGGATACTCGTCGCCGGCGACATGCTCTCCGACGTCCTGATTCCGATGCTCGACCTCAACGGCGCCGCCGACCCGATCGACGACTACCTCACCGCGCTGCGGCTGCTGGAGTCCGTGGCCGACGACACCGATGTCGTCATCCCTGGCCACGGGTCGGTCGGCGGACCGGGTGAGGTGCGCACACGGATCGACCGCGACCAGGCGTACGTGCTCGCCCTGCGCGCGGGCGATGTTCCCGACGATCCCCGGGTCGGCCCGTCCGCCAAGCCCGGCTGGGAATGGGTGACCGACGTCCACAACGGGCAACTCCACCGTCTCGCCAGTGGCTGAGCAACCGGCGCTTCGCCGTCCTCCAGGACGACGTCGATTCCCTCGTCGCCTGGAATCGACAACCTGCGCGGCCGTTCAACGACACCAAGCCAGCTGCTCCGCCCGGATGACGCGGCGTCACCGGTCCTGACCGCCTCGGCACGCAGGTGTTGGTCGCCCCGGGTTTGTCCACCGGCTGGTTCGACGTCGATCAGCCACATCCGCTCTTGACGCGAAGTGCAGCGCTCTTGACGAAAGGTCGGACGTCCATGCGGGTGCGAGCCCAGCAGCGTCAGTGGTCGGCCGTCGAGAACAGCGGCCCGCAGCGGGAGGCGTCCGGAGTGCTACGCCGCAGGTGATAGCCTCGGCGGCGCGCCCGCGGCGCTAAGCGGATCTATCAGTGGAGCGCACAAATGGGCGAGCACACCGGCCCAATCACTGTGTACCGGGTGCCGCGTCGCCGCTGGCATGAAGTTCTGCTCGGGTCCGGTAACAGGCTCGGGCTCTACGTCGTCACGCTGATCGGCCTGCTCACCGCTCGACTCCTGCTGGCCGTGAGCCTAGCCGCCGCCGCGGCCGTCGGGGCCGTCATCGCGACGCTGTGGCTTGCGGTGTGGATCGCGCGGCGGACGACGGAACGGGTACAGATCACCGACCGGTACCGTTGGGATCGAGCCGAGCGCGCCGGCACCGCGGTGGTCGAACACCTGCCGGTGACCGGCCTGCTGCCGGCTGTCGAGGTGCGCGCAGTGGTACGGCGTGAGCTGAGCCAGATTCTGGATCTGCTCGTCGAGCAGGACCGGCTCCTGGCGGTGCAACGCGATGCGCGGCGGGCCGCGAGGGATCTGCCCGCCGGTGAGCCGGTCCGGCGCGAGCTCGACGCCGAACTGATCGCGTTGGATGAGCAGCTGTGCGCCTTGATTTCCCTCGTTGAGGCCCGCGTCGCTCGGCTGGCGGGACTCGCAGCCCAGGCCACGGAACTGGCGACGCTTGAGGCGCGGCGACGGCGAGCCCGTCAGGCCACGACGCGGATACGCCACGAGCTGCGCCGGCCCGAGGCACTCACGGGCGGGCACCAGCCGACAGACCCGGCCGGCGAAGCCGTGGAACGCGCCGAGGCGATCCTCACTGCCTACCGTGAGATGACTCAGCCGGATCCGGGGTGAACGGCAGTCGCCGCCGCCGGCCTTGCCGTAACAATCGCCAATGATGCACATAGGGCCACTTATGTCACGCTGGCCGGCACTGTGTCGGTACCCGTGCAGTGTCGGCCACTCGCCGCCATCCCAGCGGCAGGAACTGCCAGCGCGGGCCAGTGGTTTCACCTGCCAG